>NZ_JAGMUE010000201.1:50053-55098 GCF_019049165.1 Streptomyces sp. AC627_RSS907 | reverse complement strand
GGGCGTGGGCCTTGGCGACGATGCCGTCGTGCCGGACGACGGTGGCGTCGGGGCGGTCGGCGAGGGTTGCCGCGCCGCAGGGGCAGTCGCCGGGGCGGGCGTGGGCCGTTTCCCTGACGTGGAAGGTCAGCGCGGTCAGCAGGGAGTCCGTGGTCACGGAGGTGAGGGTACGCAGGGCCCGGCCCGCCCGCCCCCGTCGGCTCTCAGGACAGAGCAATGCCGGCGCAGCTCCCCAGCTGCGCCGGCATTTTGCCGTCCGCCGCACCCCCGTCCCCACGGGGTTTCATGGATGGATGTCCCCGCCCGGACCGCTCTTCCGGGCCTGGGGTCGCCGCTCAGCGCCCCAGCATCACACCCACGGACGACGCCTGTGTGGCCACTGTCTCCCACCCGTCGAAGACGAGGAGGAGCAAGGCCGCCAGGGGAAGGGCCATGACCGTCGCCACCAAGGGGTGGCGACGTCCCTGACGGCGGTCTGCGGGGGTGCGGACCGGGGTCCGCGATACCGTCTGGGCCATGGTCCCTCTCCTGACCGTTCGTGTTGTCCTGGGCGGCGGCGGGCGTCCGATCTCGGGGGACGAGTTCCGCACCCGCCGCCTGACCTCAAATCTAGGCCTCGGGCCCTCTCCGGACGTCATGCCCTCGTACCCATTGCCGGGCCTCCCGGAGGATGAGCCATGACCTGCGGTGTACTCCCCTGGGTGGAGACCGGGTCCCGCGTCTCGGGGTCATCCCGGAGGGGCCGTCCGGCGTGACCCGGTTTCTCCGGGCTGTCCGGTGACTTCGCTCACTCCGCGGCTTCCCCGCGCACCGCTGTCGCCGCCCGGCGTCCCGCCCCGTCCGTCGCCGTCGGCGTGGCCGCGAGCCGTGCCGCCCGCCTTCCCGTCCGGCTCCGCACGGTCGTCCGCGCCCTGCCCAATCCCCCGCGCGGGAGGGCCGGTTGGGATCTTCCGTGGAGCGTGGCGGGTCCGCTCCCGCGTCGGTCGGCCTGCCCTCAACTCTCCCGGCCCGCACCGACAATCCGTCGCCCCGAGAGGGCGCGGCCTATGAGCGCGGGCGGCCGTGGAAACGTAAGCTGTGGCTCGTCACAGGGACCGGGCAGCGGGGATGAACATGGCGATGATGCGCCTGAGGCGCGAGGACCCGCGCGTCGTCGGCTCGTTCAGGCTTCACAGGCGGCTCGGCGCGGGTGGGATGGGCGTGGTCTACCTGGGTTCCGACAAGAAGGGACAGCGGGTCGCGCTGAAGGTCATCCGGCCGGACCTGGCGGAGGATCAGGAGTTCCGGTCCCGGTTCGCCCGCGAGGTCTCGGCGGCCCGCCGCATCCGCGGCGGCTGCACCGCGCGGCTGGTCGCGGCGGACCTGGAGGCGGACCGGCCCTGGTTCGCCACGCAGTACGTGCCCGGCCCCTCCCTGCACGACAAGGTCGTCGACGGGGGCCCGCTGGGCGCGGCGGACGTCGCCGCCGTCGGCGCCGCCCTGTCCGAGGGGCTGGTCGCCGTGCACGAGGCCGGGGTGGTGCACCGGGACCTGAAGCCGTCGAACATCCTGCTGTCCCCGAAGGGGCCGCGGATCATCGACTTCGGCATCGCCTGGGCGACGGGCGCCTCGACGCTCACCCACGTCGGCACCGCGGTCGGCTCCCCCGGGTTCCTCGCGCCGGAGCAGGTGCGCGGCGCGGCGGTCACCCCGGCCACGGACGTCTTCTCGCTCGGGGCCACACTGGCGTACGCCTCGATGGGCGACTCGCCCTTCGGGCACGGCAGTTCCGAGGTGATGCTGTACCGCGTGGTGCACGAGGAGGCCCAGCTGCACGGCGTGCCCGACGCCCTGGCACCGCTCGTACGGGCGTGCCTGGCCAAGGACCCCGAGGAGCGCCCCAGCACGCTGCAGCTGTCGTTGCGGCTCAAGGAGATCGCCACCCGGGAGTCCCAGGGCCTGTCCGACGTACGGCCGCCGGCGCCGCGCAGCGCGGAGGCGGACCGGCCCACGGGACGGCTCGCCGACACCTACCCGGAGCGTGCCCAGCGGCGTCCGCAGGGACAGCAGGGCGCGCCGGCCACCCCCGCGCCGCGGAGCGCGCCCGGCTCCCGGGGCCCGGCAGCCGGACGCGGCTCCGCCCCGTCGCGCGGCGGCGCGCCCTCGCGCAACGGGTCCCCCGCACGGGGTGGCAGTGCCTCGCGCGGCGGCGGTACGGGCGCCCGGTCCCGGCCGCGGCCCACGCCCGCCCCCCGCAGCACCACCGGCCGGAACGGCTCCCGCAACGACGGCGGTGGCCGGCCCGCGCCGCGCGGCGGTACCGGCCGTACGGCACCGAGGTCCACGGGGGGCGGCTGGCGACGGCCCGCCAACCCGCGGCTGCTGCGGCAGCGCCTGTTCGTGTTCGTGGTCGTGACGCTGCTGGTCGCGCTGGGCATCGCCGCCGCGCAGGGCTGCCAGGGGCCGTCGCGGGGCCTCGGCGACCACCGGGACGGTGTGCGGACGCAACAGCGGGAACAGGTGGACGTACGGAGCGACGCACCGGGGCGGCAGACGTTCGGGGCGCAGGCGGGGGACGGCCTCCCGGTCGGCCGGTGAGGGGCGCGTCGATCCGGTGGACGGCCGGGGTAGGTCCGTCGGCCCGGCGGGCGAGTGGTGGGTCCGTCACACCCGGTGGACGGCTGGACGGGTGGCAGGTCCCTCGCCCCGGTGGACGGCCGGGCTAGGTGAGCCCGCCGGCCGGGTGGGCGACCGGGTGCGGAGGTTCGTCAGCCGGTGGACGGCTGGGTGGACAGGCCCGTCGGTGCGCGGGTAAGCCCGTTCGGCAGGCTGGGCGACCGAGACGGCGGACGGCCGCCGGGGGTGGCCCGCCCGTCCGGGGCGAGCCCGTCCCCGCGGCGGACATCGGCCCGGCGGACGGTCGGGTGGCCGGTCTACGCCGAGGGGCGTCCCGTCGCCACCGCGTAGAAGGCGACCGCTGCCGCCGCGCCCACGTTGAGGGAGTCGACGCCGTGGGACATCGGGATGCGGACCCACTCGTCGGAGGCGGCCAGGGCCCGCCGGGTCAGGCCGTCGCCCTCGGCGCCCAGCATGAGGGCCACCCGGTCCATGCGGTGCGGGGCGGCCTCGTCGAGGGCCTTGGCCCGCTCGTCGGGGGTGAGGGCGAGGAGCGTGAAGCCGGCCTCGCGGACCGCCTCCAGGCCGGCGGGCCAGGTGTCGAGGCGGGCGTAGGGCACGGAGAAGACCGCGCCCATCGAGACCTTCACGCTGCGCCGGTACAGGGGGTCCGCGCAGTCCGGGGAGAGCAGGACCGCGTCCATGCCGAGTGCGGCGGCGGAACGGAAGATCGCGCCGATGTTGGTGTGGTCGTTGACCGACTCCATGACGACGACGCGGCGGGCGGTGCGCAGCAGATCGGTCGCCGTGGGGAGCGGCTTGCGCTGCATGGAGGCGAGCGCGCCGCGGTGCACGTGGTAGCCGGTGACCCGTTCGGCGAGCGCGGGATCGACGACGTACACCGGGGCGGGCGCCTCGTCGATGACGTCGCGCATGGTGTCGACCCACTTGGCGGAGAGCAGCATCGAGCGCATCGCGTAACCCGCTTCTCCGGCCCGCCTGATGACCTTCTCGCCCTCGGCGATGAACAGGCCCTCGGCGGGTTCGCGCCGGCGGCGCAGCTCGACGTCGGTCAGCCCGGTGTAGTCGTGCAGGCGCGGGTCGTCGGGGTCCTCGACGGTGATGAGGTCGGCCATGTCACACCGCCCCGTGCGGGCCGACGTGCACGACCTCGCCGACGACGATGACGGCGGGGGGCTTGACCTCCTGCGCGACGACCGTCTCGGCGACCGTGGCGAGGGTCGCGTCGACCCGGCGCTGGGCGGCCGTCGTGCCTTCCTGGACGAGGGCGACCGGCGTGTCGGGGGACTTGCCGTGCGCCACGAGCGTCTCGGCGATCCGGCCGATCTTGTCGACGCCCATCAGGATGACGAGTGTGCCGGTGAGCTTGGCGAGGGAGGGCCAGTCGACCAGGGAACGCTCGTCGTCGGGGGCGACGTGTCCGCTGACCACGGTGAACTCGTGGGCGACGCCCCGGTGGGTGACCGGGATGCCGGCCGCGCCGGGGACCGAGACGGAACTGGAGATGCCGGGAACGACGGTGCAGGGGACGCCCGCCTCGGCCAGCGCCTGCGCCTCCTCCATGCCCCGGCCGAAGACGAAGGGGTCGCCGCCCTTGAGCCGCACGACCGCCTTGCCCTGCTTGGCGTGCTCGATCAGCGCGTTGTTGATGGCCTCCTGGGCCATGAAGCGGCCGTACGGGATCTTCGCCGCGTCGATGACCTCGACGTGCGGCGGCAGCTCGGCGAGCAGGTCGCGGGGGCCGAGCCGGTCGGCGATGACGACGTCGGCCTCGGCGAGCAGGCGCCGCCCGCGGACGGTGATCAGGTCCGGGTCGCCGGGGCCGCCGCCGACCAGCGCGACGCCGGCGGTGCGGGTGCGGTGGTGCGGGGCGACGAGGGTGCCGTCGCGCAGGCCCTCCACGACCGCGTCGCGGATGGCGGCGGTGTGGCGGGGGTCGCGGCCGCGCGCGTCGGTGGTGAGCACGGCGACGGTGACGCCCTCGCTGTGGCCGGTCGCCGGGGTCCAGGCCGTCGCACGGTCGGCGTCGTCGGCGCGGACGCACCACACGCGGTGCCGTTCGGCCTCGGCGGAGGCGGCGGTGTTGGCCTCGGTGTCGCTGGTGGCGATCAGGGCGTACCAGGCGTCCGCGAGGTCGCCGTCCGCGTATGCGCGCTTCTCCCAGGCGATCTCGCCCGCGTCCGCCATGGCCTCGACCGAGGGGGTCGCCTCGGGGGAGACGAGACGGATGTCCGCGCCGGCCGCGATGAGGGCGGGCAGGCGGCGCTGGGCGACCTGGCCCCCGCCGAGGACGACCACGCGTCGGCCGGCGAGGCGGAGGCCTACGGGGTAGGCGGGGTGTTCGGCCATGAGGGTGGGCTCCTCGTCCTGGCGATGCGGTGGGCGCTGCGGCTCTGGAGCGGCCCTGACGTGCGGATTCTATGAGACCG
>NZ_JAGMUE010000201.1:0-49886 GCF_019049165.1 Streptomyces sp. AC627_RSS907 | reverse complement strand
CGGGGGGGTGTGTGGGTGCGGCGTCCGGCGGGAGCGGCGTGCGGCGGGGGTGGGGCGGCGGCGACGGATCGTCCGCCGTGGCGCCTGCCACCCCCGCCGTGGGGCTACTTCTCGGTGACCCCCGCCGAGTCGAACGTCGCCACCTCGTGCATCGCCCGCGCGGTGCTCTGCACCATCGGCAGCGCCAGCAGCGCGCCGGTGCCCTCGCCCAGGCGGAGGTCGAGGTCGACCAGAGGGCGCAGACCCAGCTTGTTGAGCGCGGCGACATGGCCGGGCTCGGCGCTGCGGTGACCGGCGATGCAGGCCGCGAGGACCTCCGGCGCGATCGCACGGGCCACCAGGGCGGCGGCACCCGCGCTGACGCCGTCCAGGATCACCGGCGTACGCAGCGACGCGCCGCCCAGCAGCAGGCCGACCATGGCCGCGTGCTCGAAGCCGCCGATCGCGGCGAGGACGCCGATGGGGTCGGCCGGGTCGGGCTGGTGGAGTTCGAGGGCGCGGCGGACGACCTCGGTCTTGCGGGCCAGCGTCTCGTCGTTGATGCCGGTGCCGCGACCGGTGACCTCGGCGGGGTCGGCGCCCGTGAAGACGGAGATCAGGGCGGCGGACGCGGTGGTGTTCGCGATGCCCATCTCGCCGGTGAGCAGGGCCTTGTTGCCGGCGGCCACGAGGTCGCGGGCGGTCTCGATGCCGACCTCGATGGCCTGCTTGGCCTCCTCGCGGGTCATCGCGGGGCCGGTGGTCATGTCGGACGTGCCCGCGCGGATCTTGCGGGGCAGCAGGCCGGGCGTGGCGGGCAGGTCGGCGGCGACGCCGACGTCCACGACGCAGACCTCGGCGCCGACCTGGGTGGCGAAGGCGTTGCAGACCGCTCCCCCGCCCAGGAAGTTGGCCACCATCTGCGCGGTGACCTCCTGCGGCCAGGGGGTCACGCCCTGGGCGTGCACACCGTGGTCGCCGGCGAAGACCGCGACGGCCGCGGGCTCCGGGATCGGCGGCGGGCACTGGCGGGACAGGCCGGACAGCTGGGCGGAGATGATCTCCAGCATGCCGAGCGCGCCGGCCGGCTTGGTCATGCGCTTCTGCCGCTCCCAGGCCTCGCCGAGCGCTTTGGCGTCCAGCGGGCGGATCTGCGCGACGGTTTCGGCGAGCAGGTCGTGCGGCGCCTCGCCGGGCAGGGCGCGGCGGCCGTACGTCTCCTCGTGCACGACCCAGGACAGGGGCCGGCGCTTGGACCAGCCGGCCTGCATCAGCTCGGGCTCGTCCGGGAACTCGTCGACGTACCCGACGCACAGGTACGCGACGACGTCCAGGTGTTCGGGCAGACCGAGGGCGCGGACCATCTCCCGCTCGTCGAAGAAGCTGACCCAGCCGACGCCGAGGCCCTCGGCGCGGGCGGCGAGCCAGAAGTTCTCGACGGCGAGCGCGGAGGAGTACGGCGCCATCTGCGGCTGGGTGTGCCGGCCGAGGGTGTGCCGGCCGCCGCGGGTCGGGTCGGCGGTGACGACGACGTTGACCGGGGTTTCGAGGATGGCCTCGACCTTCAGTTCCTTGAACTGCTTGGCCCGGCCCTTGGGGAGTGACTTCGCGTAGGCCTCGCGCTGACGCATCGCCAGTTCGTGCATGGTGCGGCGGGTGTCGGCGGAGCGGATGACCACGAAGTCCCAGGGCTGCGAGTGGCCGACGGACGGCGCGGTGTGGGCGGCCTCGAGGACGCGGAGCAGCACCTCGTGCGGGATGGGGTCGCTGCGGAAGCCGTTGCGGATGTCACGGCGCTCACGCATGACCTTCAGGACGGCCTCGCGTTCGGCGTCGTCGTAGCCGGGGGCCGCGGGGCCGGTGGACTGTCGTGCCTGTGCCACTGCGGCCGTGCTCACGTCGTGCGGTTCTTCCTGCTCTTCACGGACTTCCCGGGGTGCCTGGTCCGTCGGCTCCGCGTCGCCCTGCGGGTCGGCGCCCCGGGTGTCGAGGTCGTCGGCGCTCTGGACGAGTGCGGGCTCGGCCTCGCGCGGGGCGGGGGGCACGGCGGTCTGGTCCGGGGTCGGGGCGGCCTGGGCCTGTGGGGGGAGGACGAGGGCCTCGGGCGGAGTGGGTGCCAGGTGCGGGGTGGTGGGCACCTGGCCGCCGTCGACCGGCACGAACTGGCCGAGGGTGTCGTCGGTGTGGGGCTCCGGGGTGCCGGCGAGGTCCGCGGGCCGGGGGGCCGGCCCGGCGGGAGCGGCCGGCGCCGCGTCGCCCACGGCGGGCTCGGGCGTGCCATGGGCGACGTCCGCGTCGGGTGCGGCGGCGGCCATGAGGGACTGGGGGCCCTGCGCGGGCTGCGGGCCGTCCGCGTGCGGAACCGGCTGGGGCCCGGGCTCGGCCGCCGGGACAGGCTGAACGTCCTGCTGGGGCGCGGCGGCCTGCGGGTCGGGCCGCGAGTCGGGCTGGGGCTGCACGGCAGCGGTTTCCGGTGCGGGCTGCGTGCCCGGCTGGGGGGCGGCAGCGGCCTCCGGCACGGGCTGCGCGCCTGGCTGAGGCGTGGCAACGGCCTCCGGCACAGCAGCGGTTTCCGGTGCGGGCTGCGCACCCGGCTGAGGCGCGGCAACGACCTCCGGCGCAGGCTCCGAATCCGACTGAGGCGCGGCAGCCGCCTCCGGCACGGATTCCGAACCCGACTGAGGCACGGCAACCGCCGCCCGCGCAGGCTCCGAACCCGGCTGAGACACGGCAACCGCCTCCGGCACGGACTCCGAACCCGACTGAGGCACGGCAACCGCCGCCCGCGCAGGAGCCGGACCCGGCTGAGGCGGTACGTCCGCTTCCGGCACGGGCGTGGGCTGCTCGGCGGCGGCCGGTGCTTCGGGGGACGGGGCGGTTGCACCGGCCTCGGGCGCGGATGCGGCGGGTGCCTCGGCGTCGAGGTCCACGGGTGCTTCGGGGAACGGAACCTGCTGGGGCTCGGTCGCCCGGGCGGGCTCGGCGCCCCGGACGGGCTCGACGGCTTCGGCGTCCTGCGCGGTCCCGGAGGCGGGCGCCTCAGCGCCCTGGGCGGGCTCGACGCCTTCGGCGACCTGGACGGGCGCGGGCGCGGACGTCCCTGCGGTCCGGGCAGGCTCCGGCACGTGCGCCTCAGCGGCCTGGGCGGGCGCGGGCGCCTCGGTGGCCTCGGCCGACTGGGGTTCCTCCGACACAGGCTGTTCGGCGGCCTCTTGGGCGGGCCCGGGCTCGGACGTGGCCGTCTCCGGGACCGGCGCCGTCACAGCGTCGTCCACGGGGAGGGCGGCGGAGGCCGGGGCGGGCTCGGCGACCTGTCCCGCCTCCGGCTCGGGGACGGGCGGTACGGCGGAGGCCGGGGCGGGCTCGGGTCCGGCCACCGCCGCCGGTGCGGGCACCTCGTCCTCGGCGACCTCGGTCACTGCCACGGGCTCCGGCCCCTCGTCGCCGGTGTCCGGCGCCGCGGGGCCGTCCTGCGCCTCGTCAGCCGGCGCGGTGTCGGCGTCGCTGACCACGGCCTCGGCCGGGGCGTCGGCGGCCGGGAGTTCGCTCTCGCCCGGCTCGCCGGACGCGTCGGCACCCCCGGCCCGCGCAGCGACGGCCTCCGTCGCCACGCGGGTCACGAGCGCCTGGGCCGCGCCCACCGGCTCGGGCACCTGACCGGGCGCCTGGGCAGGCGTCGGAACAACCGTTTCCGCAGCCGTCGCCCCCGCGCTCGCCGGGGCCTGCGGCGCCGCCTGCGCGCCCCAGGGCGCCGCGCCCTGCGGAGGCGTCGCGGCGGCCTGCGGGACGTCGAGGTACTCGGGACCGGCGGTCGGCGGGCCGGCGGGCCGGGCCGGCATGTCGGCGGGGCCGCGGTCGGCGAGGGAACGGACCGGGCTGGCGGAGGTGTCGGGGATCGGCGGACCGAGGTGCAGGGGACGGCGCGGCGGAACCGGGGCGGACGCCGGCTCCGGCGCCGACGGCGGGTCGGGAAGGCGGACTCCGCCGAGGTCGACCGAGCCGCTGTCGCGGCCGGACAACTCGTGCGGACCCGGCTGGTGCACGGTCTCGACGACCGGCTCCGGCGCGGGTGGTGCGACCTCGTTGCCCCAGGCGCTCTGGGCTCCCGGCAGAAGCAGCAGGTCCTCGTCCTCGGCGGTGGTCTCGGAGAGGTAGGTGTACGCGCCGGGCGCGGTGACGCCCGGCTGCTCCACCATGCCTGCGTTCTCCGGCAGCCCCTCGCCCGGGATCTGGCCGGTGTCGGTCATGCGTAACCCCTCGCCCATCGGTTAGTGCTTCTACGACCACACCCGGGACGGCGCACCGACCGCCCCGTGGTGAAGAACGAGCGTGCGTGCCCAGCGGCACGAACGACCCGCCGGAAAAGACGACAAAGCCATTCAGTGGCATTGTCCCGGTCGTTCCCCCGTCACGACAGCTTGATCCGCGACGACCCGCTGTGGACTGCGCCACGTTGCGCGGCCCCCCGGTTCTGCCGTACCACACCCAGCCCGTAACAGGCGGTTTTTGCGGACATTGACCGACGAAACGCCGGGTGTCCGAGTGCGGTACAACAATCCGCCAGCCTACCCCGGGCGGTATGACAACCCGATCACGGGGCGCGGTCCGGGCGCCCCGCCCGCCGCCCGGCCACCGCCCGTCAACGAGGCGCTTCGCGCCGGAGGATTTCTCCGGTGAGCAGGAACGCGACGCTCCGCTCCGTCTCGGTCCAGGCCCGGGTGTCGAGTCCGACGGACTGCAGCAGGGCGCACTCGACCCGGTAGCCGTGCTCCGTCAGGTCCCTGCCGACGAGTTCGGCCGCGTCGCGGGTGGCCGCGTGTGCGACGATCCGCTGCGGACGCCGGTCGGCGACCGCGGAGACCACGGCCGCTCCCCCGCCGCCGACGCGGACGACGTCCGGTTCGGGGAGGTTCTCCAGGACGTGGGGGGCGGTGCCGCGCACGACCTGGAGCTGGACCCCGAAGTGCCGCGCGACGGCCTCGGTGCGGGCGCAGGCGTCCGGGTCGCGGTCGACCGCGAGGACGGCGGCGCCGGCGCGGGCCGCCTCGGTGGCGAAGGCGCCGCTGCCGCAGCCGATGTCCCACACGAGGTCGCCGAGGCGCGGTCCGAGCCGGGCGAGTTGGGCCGTGCGGAGCAGGTCGGTCTCGCCTTCGCCGAGTTCACCGCCGTACGCCTCGGCGGGCAGCGCCCAGCCGCGTGGTCCGGCGGCGGGGTCCCGGCCGGCGATCCAGCCGGTGCCGTCGGTCGCGGTGCCGGGGCTGACGGTCCCGCCGACGACGATGACGACGTTCGGGTCCCGCCAGGTGTGGTCGGCGGCCTTGTCGGAGGTGACGACGCTGACCTGTTCGCGGGCGGTGCCCAGTTCCTCGCAGATGACGAAGGTGCGGTGGACGCCCTCCATCAGCAGGCCCAGTTCGGCGGGGCCGGCACCCGGGGAGGTGAGGACCGCCACCTTGGTGTGGGCCCGGCACACGTTCACCGCGCGACGCAGGGTGCGCGGGTGGGCGACGACCACATGGGCGTCGTCCCAGGGCATACCGGCGCGGGCGAAGGCGGCGGCCACGGAGGAGACCGCCGGGACGACTTCGACCTCCAGGCCGTACTGGGGGGCGCGCAGGGTCCGTACGACTCCGAAGAAGCCGGGGTCGCCGTCGGCGAGGACGACCGTCGTGCCGCGGTGGGCGGCGATGCGGCGGGCGGCGAGGGCGACGCTGCCCAGGCGGATGCGTTCGGCGGCGGGGGGTACCTCGGGAAGTTCCAGGTGGTGGGCGGCGCCGGCCACCAGCGTGGCGGCGCCGAGAGCTGAGCGTGCCGCGGCGGTCAGCGGCGAACCGTCCCAGCCGATCACCGTGACCCGGTCGGCCATCGTCGTCAGTCTCCAGGTCTTTCGCAGGTCGTGTTCGCGGAACCGTTCGCGGGCGCGCCCCGTGAGGGTACCTGGTGCGGCCTGGGGGCGGGGTGGTGGTGCGACAGGTCCCGGTGGATCAGTTCCAGTCCGTGAAGCTGGTGAAACCGTCGCTGTCGGTCAGCTGTCCGGTCGCGCCCTCGAGGTCCTCGGGCAGCAGGCTCCACACGATGAAGTCGGTGCGTACGTCGGTCCAGACGCCGTCGTCGGTACGCACGCGCGCTATGCAGGCGTTGCGCAGGACGCCCTCGCTGATGCAGCCGATCTTCTGGGCGACCTGCTGGGAGGCCGTGTTGTCGGCCGCGGTACGCAGCTCGACGCGTTCGAACTTCTGGTCGCCGAAGAGCCACTGGGCGGTGGCGAGCGCCGCCTCGGAGGCGTAGCCCTCGCCCCGGGCCCAGGGGGCGGTTATGTACGACAGTTCGGTGGACCGTACGTGCCAGTTGGTCTTGCTCAGCTGGACGACGCCGACGAGCCGCTGGGTGAGGAACTCGGTGACGGCGAGGTCGAGTCCCCGTCCGGCGGTGCGTTCGGCGGGGGCGTGCTCACCGATCCAGGTGCGGGCGCCCTGCTCGGTGAAGGGCTGCGGGACGTGGGTCCAGGCGGCGACCTGCTCGTCGTTCATCATGGCGGTGAGGGCGGGGACGTCGTCCTCGTCGAGGGGGCGAAGCACCAACCGCTCCGTGCTGATGGAGATGTTGGGGAAGGTGCTCGTCATGCGCCGCTCCGTAACCTGTGAACCGTCAGGGCCTGTCGAACTGCCCAGCATGCAGCATGCGGGCACGCGACCACACCATGGGGTCCTCCCCCCACTGCGCGGCGGCGTGGACGGAGGACCCCGTGTGGTGCGGGCGGTGTGCGATCAGAAGGAGGGCAGCACCGCGCCGGCGTACTTGTCCTCGATGAACTTCTTCACCTCGGGGGAGTTGAGGAGCTTCGCGAGCTTCTTCACGCGCGGGTCGTCCTGCTGTCCCTCCTTGACGGCGAGGAGGTTGCTGTTCGGGTTGCCCTTGGCGCTCTCCAGGACGAGGGCGTCCTCGGCCGGCTTGAGGTCGGCCTCGATGGCGTAGTTGCCGTTGACGACGGCCGCGTCGACGTCGTCCAGGGAGCGCGGGGTCTGGGCCGCCTCCAGCTCCTTGAACTTGAGGTCCTTCGGGTTCTTGGTGATGTCCGAGGGGGTCGCCGAGGTGCCCACGCCGTCCTTGAGGGTGATGATCCCGTGGGCCGCGAGGAGCTGCAGGGCGCGGCCCTCGTTGACGGTGTCGTTCGGGACGGCGACGGTCGCACCGTTCTTCAGTTCCCCGGCCTTGTCGACCTTGTGGGAGTAGAGGCCGAGGGGCTCCAGGTGCACGTCGACGACGGACACGACGTGGGTGCCGTTCTTCTTGTTGAAGTCGTCGAGGTACGGCTGGGTCTGGAAGTAGTTGGCCCCTACGGAACCGTCCTCCGTCGCCGTGTTCGGCGTGACGTAGTCGGTGAACTCCTTGACCTGGAGGTCGAGGCCCGCGTCCTTGGCCAGGTTGTCCTTGACGTAGTTGAGGATCTCGGCGTGCGGGGTGGGGCTCGCGGCGACGATCAGCGGGCCGGAGGTGTCGGAGGCGGAGTCCTTGTCCGAGCCGCAGGCGGAGAGTCCCAGGGTGAGGGCTCCGACGGCGAGGACGGCGGTGGTGATCTTGGCAGTGTTACGCACGAAAAGTGCCTTTCCTGAGGTGGTGCGACCCCGTCTCGGGACGGGGAGTCCGGGGGCGAGTGGCGGGCTACGCGGCCTTGCTCACGTCGGCCGCCGCCGGCTCCTTGGCCTTGAGCAGCCGGAGCCTGGGGGCGGCGCCACCGCGTCCGCCGCGGCGGTGCAGGGTGCGGGCCGAGTAGTCGCCGGCGAACTGGATGACCGAGATGACGACGGCGAGGATCGCGACGGTGATCCACATCAGGCCGGTCTCGAAGCGCTGGTAGCCGTAGCGGACGGCGAGGTCGCCGAGGCCGCCGCCGCCGACGGTGCCGGCCATGGCCGAGTAGCCGATGAGGGCGATGATCGTGGTGGTCGTGCTGGCGATCAGCGACGGAAGCGCCTCGGGGACCAGGACCTTGCGGACGATGGTCCAGGTGTTGCCGCCCATGGACTGGACGGCCTCCACGAGCCCTCCGTCGACCTCGCGGACGGCGGTCTCCACCAGACGCGCGAAGAAGGGGATGCCGCCGATGGCGAGCGGCACGATCGCCGCCTCGCTGCCGATGGTCGTACCGGTGACCCACCGGGTGAAGCTCATCAGCGCGACCATGAGGATGATGAACGGCATCGACCGGCCGATGTTCACGATCTGGCCGATGACCTTGTTGACCAGGACGTTCTGCAGCAGGCCGCCGTTGTCGGTGAGGACGAGGAGAACGCCGAGCGGGAGCCCGGCCGCCACGGCGATCAGGGTGGACCAGCCGACCATGATCAGCGTCTCCCAGGACGCCTGCTCCAGCAGGGGCTGCATCTCGGACCAGGTCACTTGGCACCTTCCTTCACCAGCGGGGACGACTGCGCCGGCGTCTCGTCCACCACGTCGATCTGCAGACCCTGCTCGCGCAGGAAGCCGACGGGCACCACGTTGTCCTCGTAGCGTCCGGGCAGCTCGATGCGCATCCGGCCGACCTGGAGGCCGCCGACGGTGTCGATGGCGGCGCCGAGGATCGATATGTCGATGTTGTAGGTGCGGGCGAGCTGGGAGATCACGGGCTGGGTGGCGGCCTCCCCGTGGAAGGTGACGTCCAGCACCGTGCGGTCCTCGCCGGACGGCTCGCCGCCGACCGGGAAGAGCTGGGCGGCCAGTTCGGAGCCCGGGGTGGCGAGCAGTTCGCCGACCGTGCCGGACTCGACGACGCGGCCCTTGTCCATGAGGGCGGCCGAGTCGCAGATGCTCTTGACGACGTCCATCTCGTGGGTGATGAGCAGGACGGTGAGTCCGAGCTGCCGGTTCAGGTCGCGCAGCAGCTGGAGGATGGAGCGGGTGGTCTCCGGGTCGAGGGCGCTGGTGGCCTCGTCGGAGAGCAGGACCTTGGGGTCGCCGGCCAGGGCACGGGCGATGCCGACGCGCTGCTTCTGCCCGCCGGAGAGCTGGGCGGGGTAGGCCTTGGCCTTGTCGGCGAGGCCGACGAGGTCGAGCAGCTCCAGCGCCTTGCGGGAACGTTCCTTCCCGGACGTGCCGAGGATCTCCAGCGGAAGTTCGACGTTGTCCTGCACGGTCCGCGAGGACAGCAGGTTGAAGTGCTGGAACACCATGCCGATACGGCTGCGCGCCCGCCGCAGTTCCCGGCCCGCGCGAGGGCCGCGGCCGGCCAGCGCGGTCAGGTCCTGGCCGGCCACGGTGACCGTGCCGGAGGTGGGGCGCTCCAGGAGGTTGACGCAGCGGATGAGGGAGGACTTGCCGGCGCCGGACTGGCCGATGACGCCGTACACCTCGCCCTCGCGGACGTGCAGGTCGACGCCGTCGAGGGCGGTGACCTCGCGGCCTCGTGAGCGATAGACCTTCGTGAGGCCCGATGTGGTGATCACGTGGGTTTCCGTCACTGTCGAGTGCGCGGCGCGGCTGTGGGCGCCGGGCACGGGGGCGTTGTTCTTCGGGGTTCTCGGGGGACCTTCGGAACGCGGCACGGTTCTCACGGTGGCGTGGACCCGGGGGGACCGGGGGGAGAAACGTGTGCGCGGGGCGTGGCTCAGCCGCGTGCGCGGGGCGCGGTGGCGGACATGAGCGGGCGCTCGCTTCGGGGCGCGAGGCTCAGATGGTGCAGGGGCCCTCTAGAAGGCGCACATTCGACACATACAACGAGCACCGGGCGTCATCGTCGCCTCGGTCGCCGGGGTGCGGTCGCTCGTCGTGCTCATGCGATCAGTAAAGCAGACGTATGGTCCTGACCGGACACCGCAGTCCGGATGCTGGACAGCGGTGGACGGCGGCGTGCCGCGGGGCGGGGGTCAGCCCCGCACGGAGATCTCGATTCCTCCGTCGGTGACCAGCGCGGTCAGGGCCGACAGGTCGGTGACCACGAGGTCGGCGTCGAGTTCGCCGGGCGCGTGGGTTGTGGCCAACGCCACGGTGGTCATGCCGGCGGCGCGGCCGGCCTGGAGACCGGCGGGGGCGTCCTCGAAGACGACGCAGGCGGCCGGGTCGACGCCCAGACAGCGGGCGCCGAGCAGGTAGGGCTCGGGGTCGGGCTTGCCGTGCGTGATGTCGTCGGCGGCGACGAGTGTCTTGGGCCGGATGCCGACGGCGTCGAGCCGGGCCTCGGCCAGCCGCCGCGTGGCGGAGGTGACGACGGCCCAGCGGTCGGCGGGGAGGGCGTCGAGGAAGTCCCTGGTGCCGGGCAGCAGGTGCACGCCCCCGCCCGGCACGTCCTCGACCTCCAGCTGCTCGATCCGCGCGACGGCCTCCGGCACGACGTGCGCGGGCAGCAGGTCGGCGGCTATCTCCGCGGCCGGCCGGCCGTGCAGCTCGACCCGTCCGAACTCCTCCGCCGTGATCCCGTACTCCCCGGCCCAGCGCGTCCAGCAGCGGCGCACGGACGCGAGGGAGGACAGGAGGGTGCCGTCGTTGTCGAACAGGAGGGCCTGTGCGTGGATCTTCATACCGCGACCCTACGGCGCACCCGTCCCGTGCCGGACGGGGCCGGGCGCGGCGAGGCTTTTGGGGCGTAATAGGGTCGCTGGCATGCTTGACGTCCTGACGTTGGTGACCGGCGTCGCCGCGCTCCTGCTCGCCGCCTGGTGCGGCTGGGCGGCCTACCGTGACCAGCCGACGAAGGACTGGCACTTCATCGGCATGGCCGTGGTCTCGCTGCTGGCGCTGGTCCAGCTGGTGGTCGGGATCGTGCAACTGGCGCGGGGCGAGGAGCCCGAGCAGGGCACGACGATCTTCGTGGCCTATCTGCTGGGTGCCTTCGCCTGTGTCCCGGCGGCGGGGTTCATGTCGCTGGCCGAGCGCACCCGCTGGGGTTCGGTGACGGTCGCCGCCGGCGGTGTCGTCCTCGCCGTCCTGGAGGTGCGGCTGTATGACATCTGGGGAGGCTGAGATGGCGGCCACGGAGGAGAGGTCCGCTCGGAAGCGGCTGATCGGCGGGCCGGGCATCCTGCTGGTGTGGCTGTACGGGGTGATGGTCGTCGGTGCCGTCTCTCGGTCCGCTTACCAGGTCGCGACCGAGTTCGACCGCGCGCCGCTCGCCTACACGCTGTCCGCCGTCGCGGGTGTCGTCTACGGCTTCATCACCTACACCCTGGTGCGCGGCGGCGAGACGGCCCGCAAGGCGGCGCTGGTGTGCTGCGCCGCCGAGCTCGTGGGTGTCCTGACGGTCGGCACCTGGACGCTGGTGGAGCCGTCGGCCTTCCCCGACGCGACCGTGTGGTCGGACTACGGGATGGGCTACCTCTTCATTCCCGTGCTGCTGCCGCTGTCGGCGCTGTTCTGGCTGCGCCGGGCCCGCACCGCTTAGGGGCGCCGGCCCGGCGGCTCGTCAGGCCGTGGTCGCGTACGCCCCGGCCGGCTTCTCCAGGACGATCATGGGTACGCCGTCCGCTCCCTGTGCGGTCCCCACCGTCTCGTAGCCGACCCGCCGGTACAGCCGCAGGTTGCTCTCGCTGCGGTACCCGGTGTGCAGGCGGAAGCGCTTGGCGCCGCGCTCCCCGGCGAGGGCCGACTCGGCGGCGCGCAGCAGGCGGGCGCCGATGCCGTGTCCCTGGAGCCGGGGGTGGACGCACAGTTTGCCGATGGCCGCGGCGCCGTCCTCGGTCACCCGGCCGCGCACCGAGCCGACGACCTCGTCGCCGAGCCGTGCCACGAAGACGCAGTCGGCGGTGACCTCCTCGCGCACGGAGTCGAGGGGCTGGACGAGCGGGTCGATGCGGTAGTTGCCGTACAGCGCCGCCTCGCTCTGGAAGCAGAGGTACTGCAGCCGGAAGATCTGCTCGGCATCCTGCTCGGTCGCCGCCGAGATGGTCACGCTCATGCCCATGTGCGCATGCCTCCCGCTCACCTGATCACCTGTGGGTCCCCCACTCCTATCCCCGTCCTCAGCGAGCCGCAACCTCCGGTGTCAGCAATCGCCGCAGACATCCCAGACATCGGGAACGTTCCGGCCCAAGACTGCCCTGTGAGATACCCAACTCCCCCGCGATCTCCCGGTATGTGAGGTCCTTCGGCGACAGCAGGGCCTCCAGCAGCCGGGGGCAGCGGCCGGGCAGCCGGCGCACGGCGTCGCGCAGGGCGCGGTGCCGGGCCGCGGTGAGCGCGAGGTGCTCGGGCTCGTGCTCGGCGGCGCCGGCGGGCTCGGTCCCGTACGGCTGCTCGGCACGAGCCGTACGGCGGGTGCGGCGGGCCTCGGTGCGGACGGCGCTGCGCAGCCAGCGGTGCGGGTCGCGGGGCGGGTCGTCGGCCCGCAGGCGTTCCAGGAGGCGCAGCCAGACCGCCTGTTCCAGGTCGCCGGGCTCGGCTCCGGTCGCGTACGCCTCGGCCGACGCCTCGGCACGGAGCAGGGGGCGCAGGAAGGTGACCAGATCGGGCGTCATGTGCAAGGCGACGCGGCCGTCCGGGCGGCGGGTTGCCCGGACGGCCGAACGTCACCCCGACCGGGGACGGTCGCTCAGTCGTTGACGAAGTCCTCGCGGGCCAGCAGGCCGGTGTCCGGGTGGTCGGTGAAGACGCCGTCGATGCCGGTGGCGAAGTAGGCCCTGAACGCCCCGAAGACGTCCCCGTAGGCGTCGCGGTCACTGCCCTTGCGGAAGTCCGCGGGCAGGAAGGGGTTCTCGTTGCGCATGGTGTACGGGTGCAGGATCAGACCCGCGCGGTGGGCGTCGCGGACCAGCGTGGTCGGCTCGGTGAGCCGGCCGGCGGAGTCCCGGGGGATGATCAGGTCCAGCGTCGGGCCGATGCCCTGGGCGTAGGAGGCGATCTCCTTGAGCCCCTTCGGCGTGATGAGGTCGGCCGTCGTGCGCGGGTCGCCGGTCTCGACGAAGTCCCAGGGACGGCTGCTCGCGCCGGACAGCAGGACGGCGAGGGGGTTGCCGACGAGCTTGTTCATCCGCTGGATGCTGGTGGGCTCGAAGGACTGGATGATGACGGGCGAGTTCTTCCGGTCCTTGCCGTACTTGCGCAGCAGCCGCGCCAGGCGCTCCTCCGTGCCCAGGCCCAGCTTGCGGAAGTAGGTGGGGTGCTTGAGCTCGGGGTAGATCCAGACCTGCCTGCCGCGCCTGCGGGTCTGCTCGTTCTGCCAGCGGAGCACCTCTTCGAAGGTGGGGATCTCCCAGCGGCCGTCGTAGAGGGTGTTGTGCGGGCGGTTGGCCGGGATGCGTTCGGTCGCGCGGAGCGTCTTGAGCTCGGCGAGCGTGAAGTCCTCGGTGAACCAGCCGGTGGTGGAGACGCCGTCGAGCAGCTTGGTGCGCCTGCGGTCGGCGAACTCGGGGTGGTCGGCGACGTCCGTGGTGCCGCCGATCTCGGGCTCGTGCCGGCAGACGAGGTGACCGTCCCTGGTGGGGACCAGGTCCCCGGCCTCGACGATGTCGGCGCCCATGTCGAGGGCCAGTTCGTAGGCGCCGAGCGTGTGCTCGGGCCGGTAGCCGCTGGCGCCGCGGTGGGCGATGACGGTCGGGACGGGCAGGCTCCTGAAGCCGCCGTGCCCGCCGCCGTGCCGGGCGTCGGCGGCTCTCGCCGTCCCGGACAGGCCGAGTACGGCCCCGCCCGCGCCGAGCACCGCCGCTCCGAGGAGCGCCCGCCGTCCGGTGCCGCCCGCCTGCTCGTCCGACTCCTGCGTTCCCATCAGGGCCTCCTGCTGTTGACCGTTGGTGCGCGCCGATCGTAGGGGCGCGTACATGACGAAAGGGAGACCTCGGCCGGAACACGCGGGTGCGGGGAGATGGCGCATGGGCGTGGAGGTGCGGGTGGGGCGGGATGTCTGACGTTCCGTCGGCTTGGGGACGGCCGGGCGGGGTACGCGGTCCGGTGTCCGCGGTCGCCGTGGCGGTGCCCGGCGGGACTCGCGGCCACGGAGAAGGGGCAGACGGCGCGCCTCGCACGGTCCGCGCGTCGCGTGTGCTTCGATCCGGGCCGTGTCCTCGCCTCCGGACCGACGACGCCGGTCCCCGTGGACGCGACCTGCCTCACATCCGTGTGGGGGCGTTACCACCGCGCAACACCGCCGCGCCGCAGGTGAACGCACGTCAATACCGCGTAAGGCCCGGACGACCGACGTGCGTGACCCCCTGGGCCGCGAGTAATGTCCTCACCTGCACAGACTCATACCGCATCCCCGACGCCGGAGGACCCGTTGTCCCGCTTCGCGCTCATCAAGGCAGTGCTCGGCCCGATCATGCGCCTGATGTTCCGCCCACGGGTGGAGGGCGTGGAGCACATCCCCGGTGACGGGCCGGTGATCCTGGCCGGCAACCACCTCACCTTCATCGACTCGATGATCCTGCCGCTGGTCTGCGACCGGCAGGTCTTCTTCATCGGCAAGGACGAGTACGTCACCGGCAAGGGCTTCAAGGGCCGGCTGATGGCCTGGTTCTTCACCGGCGTCGGCATGATCCCGGTCGACCGCGACGGCGGCCGGGGCGGGGTCGCGGCGCTGATGACCGGCCGCCGGGTGCTGGACGAGGGCAGGGTCTTCGGCATCTACCCGGAGGGCACCCGCTCCCCCGACGGCCGCCTCTACCGGGGTCGCACCGGTATCGCCCGTCTCACGCTGATGACCGGCGCCCCCGTCGTCCCGTTCGCCATGATCGGCACCGACAAGCTCCAGCCGGGCGGCGCGGGCCTGCCCCGGCCGGGCAGGGTCACCGTCCGCTTCGGCGAGGCGATGGAGTTCTCCCGCTACGAGGGCATGGACCGCGACCGTTACGTCCTGCGGGCCGTGACCGACTCCGTGATGACCGAGGTCATGCGGCTGTCCGGCCAGGAGTACGTGGACATGTACGCGAGCAAGGCCAAGGCGGCGTGACGCCGCGCGCACACGGACGGCGGGCCGCCTCTCGGGCGGCCCGCCGTCCGTGTGCGCGCCGGGTGCCGGGCGTCCCGGCCGGGGGCTCACCTCCGCCTCCGGGCACCGGCCGCGCGGGCGGGTGACGCCGTGGACCGGTGACGTCCCTGGGCCGGAACCCCGGCAGCGCGCTACGGGTGCTCCACCCCGTCCTCCAGGCGCTGGCCCCGCAGCAGGAACCAGGAGGCCGCGGCAGCCGCCAGCAGGACGGCCGCGCCGACAGCCGCCGCGAGGCCCAGGCCGTCGACGAAGGCCTGGCGGGCGGCGTCCAGCAGGGCCTCGGCGGTGGGGGCCGGGAGGCCGGCGGCGGCGTGCACCGCACCGCCCAGTGACTCGTGTGCCGCGGCGGGGGTGCCCTCGGGACCGGTGAAGTCCCGGTAGACACCGGTCACGATCGAGCCGAGCACCGCGATGCCGAGGGCGGCGCCGAGTTCGTACGCGGTCTCGGAGACCGCCGAGGCGGCGCCCGCCTGCTCCTTGGGCACGCTGGAGAGGATCACGTCCGCGGTGACCGTGAACGCGAACCCGGCGCCGACACCGACGACCAGCAGGACCGCGCCGATCAGCGGGTAGGCGGTGTGCTGGCCGACGACGGTCAGCGCGGCGAGCGCGAGACCGACGGCGGCGAGTCCGCCGGAGACCACCGCGCGGACCGAGAAGCGCCGGGCCGCGCGGCCCGCGATCAGGCCCGCCACGACCGCACCGACCGCGGCGGGCAGTTCTGCCAGACCCGCTTCGAACGGTCGCCTGCCCTGGACGAGTTGCAGGTACTGGGAGAGGAAGAACACCAGCCCGGACAGGCCCAGGATGGTCAGCAGGTCGGCCAGCACGGCGCCGCTGAAGCCACGGCTGCGGAACAGCCGCATGTCCAGCAGCGGGGTCGGCATGGTCAGCTGACGGCGCACGAAGGCGCAGAGCGCGGCGGCGCCCAGCAGGCCCGCGGCGAGGGTGGCCCACGCGAACCCGTGCGCGGCGGTCTCCTTGACGGCGTACACGAGGCCGAACATGCCGACCAGGGAGAGGACGACGCTGGGCAGGTCCCACGGGCCCGGGTTCGGATTGCTGGACTCGGGCAGCAGCTTGGCGCCGACGACGACCAGGACGGCCATCACGGGCAGGTTGATCAGGAAGACGGAGCCCCACCA
The DNA here is from genome assembly GCF_019049165.1 of Streptomyces sp. AC627_RSS907. Lineage (NCBI taxonomy): Bacteria > Bacillati > Actinomycetota > Actinomycetes > Kitasatosporales > Streptomycetaceae > Streptomyces > Streptomyces sp. AC627_RSS907. Next base: position 33,851 of record NZ_JAGMUE010000201.1, on the reverse strand, counting down.
GAAGTGCTCCAGCAGGAATCCGCCGACGACCGGGCCGACGGCGGCGCCGGCCGAGGCCGCGGCGCCCCAGATGCCGACGGCGAGGCTGCGTTCGCGCGGGTCGTGGAAGAGGTTGCGGATCAGGGCGAGGGTGGCCGGCATCAGGGTGGCGCCCGCGACACCGAGCAGAGCCCGGGCGACGATCATCATCTCGGGCGTGGAGGCGTAGGCGTTGAGGACGGAGATCGCGCCGAACGCCGTGGCGCCGATCAGCAGCAGGCGCTTGCGGCCGATGCGGTCGCCGAGGCTGCCCATGGAGACGAGCAGACCGGCGATGACGAAGGAGTAGACGTCACCGATCCAGAGCAACTGGGTGCCGGAGGGCGCGAGGTCCTCACTGATGTACGGGGTGGCGAGACCGAGGACGGTCGCGTCGACGGCCACCAGCAGTACGGCCAGCACGAGAACGGACAGCGCCAGCCAGCGGCCGGGGCGCTTCACCGCCTCGGCCGACTGCGCCGACTGCAGGGTGCGGGTCATGTTTCACTCTCTCCGAAGTGCGCCGCCGAGCAGGAGCTCGACGATCATGCGGGTGAAGTCGTTGCGGGCCACACGGCCCTCGGCCACCGCCCAGGCGCCGGAGGCCAGCAGGCCGTAGAGCGCCTCGGTCAGCCAGGCCGGGGTGAGGTCGATGCGGAACTCGCCGCTCTCCTGGCCCCGGCGGAACAGCGCGGTGAGCCGGGCGTCGAGGTGGGCCCAGCCCTCGTTCATCTGCTCGCCCTCGAACAGCTGGTTCTCGGTGTGCAGGAAGGCGAGCAGGCCGGCGGCGGGTTCGATCTCGCGGACCAGCCGGCGCAGCGCATCGGCCGCCGGCCCGTCGTCCGGACGGGCGGCGTCCAGGGCCGCCTCGCACTCGGCGATGCCGAGCGATTCCAGGGCCCGGACGAGGGCGTCACGCCCGGCGAAGTGCCGGTGCAGCGTGGCCCTGCTGATCCCGGCCGCCCTGGCGACGTCGTCCATGGTCGCGGTCGCCCTGCGGGTCAGCAGGGCCGCGGCACTGCGCAGTACCTGGTCACGATCTACAGCCATGAGACAACCATACCCCATATGAGACATTGACGTCTCACATTGGGCATGCGTGACTCACCTCTCGCGGTCGGACACGGTCTTCCGGGCTCAGTGCCAGGGCAGCCGCGCGCGCCGCGCCCAGTAGGCGTCCGGTTCTTCGACGAGCGTGCCGAGGAGCGCCACCTGGTCGTCGTCGAGGTCGACGACGGCGGCGTGCAGGTTGGAGCCGAGCTGGTTCACGGTCGCGGCACCGGAGAGGACGACGCCGGCCCAGGGCTGCCGCAGGACCAGTGCGAGGGCGACCGCGTCGCAGCCCAGGGCGGTCTCCTCCGCCACGGCCTTCAGGGCGCCGGGCGCGTGGGGTTCCGCGAGACGGCCGTTGGCCATGCCCTCCTTGACGATCACGGTGAGCCCGGCCTGGTGCGCCTCGGCCAGCGCGGGGCCCGCGGAGGTCTCCAGCGCGTTGTACGTCGACTGGACGGTACGGAAGAGGGGCTCGCCGTCGACGGTCACGGCGAGGGCGGCGCGGATGGTGTCGGCCTGGGCGGGGCCGCTGGTGGAGAAGCCCACGGTGACGCCCCGCGCGGTGGCCTCGGCCAGCTTCGCGTGGAGCGCCTTGTCGGTGAGGGCCGGGCTGTCCGGGGTCAGCGAGTGGATCTGGTAGAGGTCGAGCCGGTCGCCGAGCAGCTCCTCGGTCTCGGCGCGCTGGCGCTCGTACGTCGCGACACCGTGGTCCTTGACCTCGTGCCGCTCGGCTTCGGTCGACCAGTCGGCGGTGTAGGTGTAGCCCCACTTGCTGCCGACGACCACGTCGTCGATGTCGGGGCGCTCCCGCAGCCAGCCGGCGAGGAACTCCTCCGAGCGCCCGTAGGAGCGCGCCGCGTCGACGTACCGGACGCCCTGCGCGTAGGCGGCGTCGAGGAGGTCGTGGGTGCGCTCGCGCATCGCCTCGACGCTGCGGTCCTCTCCGAGGTCGCGCTCTCTGCCAAGGTTGATGTAGCCGGGGCGGCCGACGGCGGCGAGACCCAGGCCGATGTGGCAGGTGGGGGTCGTCGCGGCGGCGAGACGGGCGAAGGGCATCGGGGGCTCCGTTCGGTCGGCTCCGGTACGGCTTCGACCAACGTAACCCCTGACGGCCTTCGCCTCGGCGCCCGGTCGTCCGGTGCGTCGCCGGCGCGGGGTCGCACGGCTTGCCGCGACTTGCCGCGCCCCTTGCGGGGCGCCGCGCTCAGGCCCGCTTCTTCGCCCCGGCCCACTCGTGCTGGGCCGCCACGTCCGCCTTGACCTCGGCGAGCTGGACGGCGACAGCGCTGGGCGCCGTACCGCCGCGGCCGTCGCGGGAGGCGAGGGCGCCGGGGACGTCGAGCACCGAGCGGACCTCGGGGGTCAGGTGCGTGGAGATCTTCGCGAACTGCTCGTCCGTCAGCTCGTCCAGTTCCTTGCCCTCGGCCTCGGCGACCTTCACGCACTCACCGGCCACCTCGTGCGCGACGCGGAAGGGCACGCCCTGCCTGACCAGCCACTCGGCGATGTCGGTGGCGAGCGAGAACCCGGCCGGGGCCAGCTCCTCCATCCGCTCGCGGTGCACGGTGAGGGTGGCCATCATGCCGGTGAAGGCCGGGAGCAGGATCTCCAGCTGGTCGATGGAGTCGAAGACCGGCTCCTTGTCCTCCTGGAGGTCGCGGTTGTACGCGAGCGGGAGGGCCTTGAGGGTGGCCATCAGGCCGGTGAGGTTGCCGATGAGACGGCCGGACTTGCCGCGGGCCAGCTCGGCGATGTCCGGGTTCTTCTTCTGCGGCATGATCGACGAGCCGGTGGAGAAGGCGTCGTGCAGGGTCACGAAGGAGAACTCCTTCGTGTTCCAGATGATGACCTCCTCGGCGATCCGGGAGACGTTGACGCCGATCATCGCGGTGATGAAGGCGAACTCGGCGGCGAAGTCGCGGGAGGCGGTGCCGTCGATGGAGTTGCCGGCGCTGCCATGCTCGAAGCCGAGGTCCTTGGCGACCGCCTCAGGGTCGAGGCCGAGGGAGGAACCGGCCAGGGCCCCGGAGCCGTACGGCGACACGGCCGTGCGCTCGTCCCACTGGCGCAGCCGCTCGGCGTCCCGGCCCAGCGCCTGGACGTGCGCGAGGACGTGGTGGGCGAAGAGCACCGGCTGGGCGTGCTGGAGATGGGTGCGGCCGGGCATCGCCACGTCCGGGTGGGCCTCGGCGAGGCCGATCAGCGCGTCCTGGAGGTCGGCGATCAGGCCGCCGACGGTGCGGGCGTGGTCGCGCAGGTACATGCGGAAGAGGGTGGCGACCTGGTCGTTGCGGGACCGGCCGGCGCGGAGCTTGCCGCCGAGGTCCGGGCCGAGCCGCTCCAGCAGGCCTCGCTCCAGGGTGGTGTGGACGTCCTCGTCGGCGACGGTGCCCACGAAGGAGCCGTCGGCGACGTCCGCCTCCAGCCGGTCGAGCCCGGCGGTCATCCGGCTCAGCTCGTCCTCGGTGAGCAGGCCGGCCTGGTGCAGCACGCGCGCGTGGGCACGCGAACCGGCGATGTCGTAGGGCGCGAGCCGCCAGTCGAAGTGGACGGACGCGGACAGCTTCGCCAGGGCCTCGGCGGGACCGTCGGCGAAACGGCCGCCCCAGAGCCGTACGTCACCGCTGTTGCTGCTCACTCGTGTCGCTCCTCACCGTGCAGTCACTGGCCTGCATGAGTATGCAGAACTCTGCATGATTCGTCAATCCTGCGGGCCGGACGGACGTACGGGGCCCCCTCACGGCGGCGGCCACGGGCCCGGACGGCCCTCCCGGGCTGCCGTCGCCGCCGCCCCCGCCTACCGTCCGAACCATGCGTCCCGGTGTCGTCGCCGCCCTCGTCTCCGCATCCCTCCTCGTGCCCGGTGCCGCGCCCGCCGACGGGCCCGCTCCCCGGCCGCTGCCCGCCCTGATGGCGGACACCGGCGGCGGCACCCAGCTGATCACCGCGGTCGCCCCGGTGACCGGCTCGACGACGGGCCGGGTCACCTGGTGGGACCTCCGGGACGGCACATGGGTGCGGGCCGGTTCCGCGGCCGCCCGCTTCGGGGCCGGCGGACTGGCCGACGGCGCGACCCGCCGGCAGGGCACGGACACCACCCCCACCGGGCTCTACGACCTGCCCTACGCCTTCGGCACCGAGGCGGCACCGCGCGGGACGGCGTACCGGTACCGCCCGGTGCGCCAGGACTCCTGGTGGTGCCAGGACAACGCCTCCCGCTCCTACAACCGCTGGACCGAGCCGCGCCCCGCCGACTGCCGCGCGGCCGAGGCCGAGCACCTGATCACCTTTCCGGTGCAGTACGCGCACGCCCTGGTCGTCGGCTTCAACTACCACCGCCCGGTGCGCGGGCGCGGTGCGGGGATCTTCCTGCACGTCAACGGGCGCGGTGCCACGGCCGGTTGCGTGTCGGTGTCGGCCCGGGCGATGCGGCGCATCCTGCGGTGGGCCGACCCGGACGCCGCGCCGCACATCGCGATCGGCACCTCCGGCGGGGCGACGGCCGTCACGCGCTACTGAACGGAGGCGGGAGTACCGGCACGGGATCCGCCACGCTCGCGGCGGGGCGGGCGTGTGGCGTCCTTCTGATCGTGCGGGGCCACGCCGCGCCGGCCGGCGGGGGGCTCGGCCACGACCGGCCGCGGACCACCCGCGCCCTGGTGACGGCCGAAGCCCGCGCGGCGGTCAGTGCTCGTTCTGGGCCAGTCGCAGCAAGTGGTCCGCCAGCGCCTGGCCGCCCGTGGGTCCGCGGCTGATCAGCAGCACCGTGTCGTCGCCGGCGATGGTCCCCAGGATGTCGTGCAGCTCCGCCTGGTCGATGGCCGAGGCGAGGAACTGCGCCGCCCCCGGAGGGGTCCGCAGGACCACGAGGTTCGCGGACGCCTCCGCGGAGATCAGCAGCTCCGCGGACAGGCGCCGCATCCGCTCCTCCTTGGCCGACTCACCGAGCGGGGCCCGCGGGGTGCGGAAGCCGCCCTCGCTGGGCACCGCGTAGATGAGGTCGCCGTCGGTGTTGCGGATCTTCACCGCGTTCAGCTCGTCCAGATCCCGGGAGAGCGTCGCCTGGGTGACGGTCAGCCCGTCGTCGGCGAGCAGCTTCGCCAGCTGGCTCTGGGAGCGCACGGCCTGCCGGTTGAGGATGTCCACGATCCGGCGGTGGCGTGCGGTGCGGGTCTGCGGCAGGGCAGGCCCCGCCGTCTGCTCGTGCTCCTGCGCCTGGCTCATCGTCGTCTCATTCTCCGGATCGTCCGTCCCCGTGGGCCTGGTCAAGGATGCCGGGCAGCGCCCCGAGGAACGCCTCCACCACGTCGTCGCCGAGATTCAGCGCGGGCATCAGCCGTACGACATCGGGTGCGGGCGCGTTCACCAGGATTCCGGCGTCCTGAGCCGCCTGCTGCACCTTGGGCGCGAGCGGCTCGGTGAGCACGATACCCAGGAGGAGGCCGGCACCCCGGACGTGGGCGGCCAAGGGGTGGCCCAGCGCCTCGACGCCGCCGCGGATCTTCTCGCTCTGCCGCTTCACGTTCTCCAGCAGTCCGTCGTCCGCGATGGTGTCGAGGACGGCGAGTCCGGCGGCGCAGGCGACCGGGTTGCCGCCGAAGGTCGTGCCGTGCTGGCCGGGCCGGAGGAGTTCGGCGGCGCGTCCGAAGGCGACCGTCGCGCCGAGCGGCAGTCCGCCGCCGAGGCCCTTGGCGAGGGTCACGACGTCCGGCAGGACGCCCTCGTGGGCCTGGTACTCGAACCAGTGCCCGGTCCGGCCGACGCCGGTCTGCACCTCGTCCAGCACCAGCAGGGCACCGGTGGCGGCGGTGATGGCCCGGGCGGCCTTCAGGTAGCCGGGGGGCGGCACGACGACGCCGTTCTCGCCCTGGATCGGCTCGATGACGACGAGGGCGGTCTCCTCGGTGACCGCGGCGGCCAGTGCCTGCGGGTCGCCGTACGGCACGTGCGTGACGTCGCCGGGCAGGGGCAGGAACGGCTCCCGCTTGCCGGGCTGCCCGGTGAGCGCCAGGGCGCCCATGGTGCGGCCGTGGAAGCCGCCCTCGGTGGCGACCATGTGCGGTCGCCCGGTCAGCCGGCCGATCTTGAAGGCGCCCTCGTTGGCCTCGGCGCCGGAGTTGCAGAAGTAGACCTTGCCGTCGCGGCCGAAGTGCTGGAGCAGCCGTTCGGCGAGGGCGACGGGTGGTTCGGAGACGAAGAGGTTGGAGACGTGGCCGAGGGAGGCGATCTGCCGGCTCACCGCCTCGACCACCGCCGGATGGGCGTGGCCGAGCGCGTTGACCGCGATGCCGCCGACGAAGTCGAGGTACTCCTTGCCGTCGGCGTCCCAGAGCCGGGTGCCCTCACCCCGCACCAGGGGCAGGCGCGGCGTGCCGTAGTTGTTCATGAGCGCGCCCTGCCACCGCTCGGTCAGCTCTTCGTTGCTCACGGCTCCCCCTGTTCGTCCGGCACGACCATCGTGCCGATGCCCTCGTCGGTGAAGATCTCCAGCAGGATCGAGTGCTGGACCCGGCCGTCGATGACGCGGGCGGTGGTGACACCGTTGCGCACGGCGTGCAGGCAGCCCTCCATCTTCGGCACCATGCCCGAGGACAGCTCGGGCAGCAGCTTCTCCAGCTGGGACGCGGTGAGGCGGCTGATCACCTCGTCGGAGTCCGGCCAGTCCTCGTAGAGGCCCTCGACGTCGGTGAGGACCATGAGAGTCTCGGCGCCGAGCGCCGCAGCGAGTGCCGCAGCCGCCGTATCAGCATTGACGTTGTAGACATGGTGATCGTCCTGGGAACGGGCGACCGACGAGACGACCGGGATGCGGCCGTCGGCGAGCAGCGCCTCGATGGCGCCGGTGTCGATCTCGGTGATCTCACCGACCCGTCCGATGTCGACGAGTTCGCCGTCGATCTCGGGCTGGTGCCTGGTGGCGGTGATGGTGTGCGCGTCCTCGCCGGTGAGTCCGACGGCGAGCGGTCCGTGCCGGTTGAGCAGCCCGACCAGCTCCCGCTGGACCTGGCCGGCCAGCACCATCCTTACGACGTCCATGGCGTCCTCGGTGGTGACGCGCAGGCCGGCCCTGAACTCGCTGACGATGCCGGCCTTGTCGAGCGCCCGGCTGATCTGCGGGCCGCCGCCGTGCACGACGACGGGCTTCAGGCCGGCGTGGCGCAGGAAGACGACGTCCTGGGCGAAGGCGGCCTTGAGGTCCTCGTTCACCATGGCGTTGCCGCCGAACTTGATGACGACCGTCTTGCCGTGGTGCCGGGTCAGCCAGGGCAGTGCCTCGATGAGGATCTCGGCCTTGGGGAGCGCGGTGTGTTTCCGGGTGGGTCCGTTGCTTCCGTTGCTCATGAGGAGTAGGCGCTGTTCTCGTGGACGTAGTCGGCGGTGAGGTCGTTGGTCCAGATGGTGGCGGTGGCGTCACCGGCGGCGAGGTCGGCGACGATGTGGACCTCGCGGTAGCGCATGTCGACCAGCTCGCGGTCCTCGCCGACGCCGCCGTTCTTGCAGACCCAGACGCCGTTGATGGCGACGCCCAGCCGGTCCGGCTCGAAGGCGGCGGACGTGGTGCCGATGGCGGACAGGACGCGGCCCCAGTTGGGGTCCTCGCCGTGGACGGCGCACTTGAGGAGGTTGTTGCGGGCGATGGTGCGGCCCACCTGGACGGCGTCCTCCTCGCTCGCGGCGTTCACGACCTCGACCTTGATGTCCTTGCTGGCGCCCTCGGCGTCCCGGATGAGCTGCTGGCCGAGGTCGTCGCAGACGGTCCGTACGGCCTCGGCGAACGCGGCGTACTCCGGGGTGATGCCCGAAGCGCCGGAGGCCAGCAGGAGCACCGTGTCGTTGGTGGACATGCAGCCGTCGGAGTCGACCCGGTCGAAGGTGACCCGGGTGGCGGCGCGCAGCGCGCGGTCGAGCGCCCCGGCGTCCAGGTCGGCGTCGGTCGTGAGGACGACGAGCATGGTGGCGAGGCCGGGGGCGAGCATGCCGGCGCCCTTGGCCATCCCGCCGACGGTCCAGCCGTCCCGGGTGACGACGGACGTCTTGTGCACGGTGTCGGTGGTCTTGATGGCGATGGCGGCCTTCTCGCCGCCGTGCTCGGAGAGCTGACCGGCGGCCGTCTCGACGCCCGGGAGCAGCTTGTCCATGGGCAGGAGGACGCCGATGAGTCCCGTCGAGCAGACGGCGACCTCGCCCGCGCCCGTCCCGAGCACCTCGGCGGCCTTCTCCGCGGTGGCGTGCGTGTCCTGGAAGCCCTGGGGGCCGGTACAGGCGTTGGCCCCGCCGGAGTTCAGCACGACGGCGGTCAGCTGCCCGCTCTTCAGCACCTGCTCGGACCACAGGACGGGCGCGGCCTTGACGCGGTTGGAGGTGAAGACGCCCGCGGCCGCGCGTCGGGGACCGGTGTTGACCACGAGGGCCAGGTCGGGGTTGCCGTTCTCCTTGATCCCGGCGGCGATGCCCGCCGCGGTGAATCCCTTCGCTGCCGTCACGCTCACGGCGCAACTCCGATCGTCGTCAGTCCGGTGGTCTCGTCGAGACCCAGGGCGATGTTCATGCTCTGGACGGCACCGCCCGCGGTGCCCTTGGCCAGGTTGTCGATGGCGCTGATGGCGATGATGCGGCGCGCGGCGGCGTCGTACGCGACCTGCACCTGAACGGCGTTGGAACCGTGGACGGACGCGGTCGCGGGCCACTGGCCCTCGGGCAGGAGGTGGACGAAGGGCTCGTCGGCGAAGGCCTTCTCGTAGGCGGTGCGGACCGATTCCGCGGTGACGCCGGGGCGGGCCTTGGCGCTGCACGTGGCGAGGATGCCGCGGGGCATCGGTGCGAGGGTCGGCGTGAAGGAGACGGTGACCGGCTCGCCGGCGACCGCGCCGAGGTTCTGGATCATCTCGGGGGTGTGCCGGTGGCCGCCGCCGACGCCGTACGGCGACATGGAGCCCATGACCTCGCTGCCCAGCAGGTGCGGCTTGGCCGCCTTGCCCGCGCCGGAGGTGCCGGAGGCGGCGACGATCACGGCCTCGGGCTCGGCGAGGCTCGCGGCGTAGGCGGGGAAGAGCGCCAGTGACACGGCGGTCGGGTAGCAACCGGGTACCGCGATGCGCTTGGACCCCTCCAGCGCGGCGCGGGCACCCGGCAGTTCCGGGAGGCCGTAGGGCCAGGTGCCGGCGTGCGGGGAGCCGTAGAAGGCCTCCCAGTCGGCGGCGTCCTCGAGCCGGAAGTCGGCGCCCATGTCCACGACGAGCACGTCCGGCCCGAGCCGCTCGGCCACGGCGGCGGACTGCCCGTGCGGCAGCGCGAGGAAGACGACGTCGTGTCCGGCGAGCGTCTCGGGCGTGGTCGGTTCCAGCACCCGGCCGGCCAGCGGCAGCAGATGCGGCTGGAGCGCGCCGAGCCGCTGTCCGGCGTTGGAGTTGCCGGTCAGGGCGCCGATCTCGACCCCGGGGTGCGTCAGGAGCAGACGCAGCAGCTCACCGCCCGCGTACCCACTCGCTCCGGCCACCGCCGCACGTACCGCCATGGAAAACCCTCCTCCTGGTTGGCATGACTATACGTTTCGCTGCACGTTTATGCAATCCAGTGTGCCGAGGGTCCCGTCCGGCGGTTCGGTCGGCGTTCCGGTCCGGGGTGGCGGCCGGGTGCGCTCGTCGGCCACGGGCCGGCGGGTCCGGACGAGTGACCGTCCGGTGGAGCCCCGCCGGGCCGCGTCGGGAACCATGCGGGGCCCGGGACGGCCGCGTCTGCCGGTGAGTCGGCCGTCCCGGGCCCGCTGCCGCGGGTTACCGCTGGTTGATCCGCAGGAACGTCACCGAGTTCGCCGGGAAGGTGTAGGTGAACTTGCTCGCCACCCCGGAGAAGGTCGACGTCACCGGGGTCACCGGTGTGTCCGTCTCGGTGTTGACCGCGTCCTGGTCGGCGGCCAGCGTGGTGACGCGGGCCTTGGAGGCGACCTTGGCGCGGCCGAGGTCGACGGCCGTGCGGGCCGCCGTGTTCTGGGCGTTGACGACCTTGACGATCAGTTCACCGGTGCGCGCGTCCTCGGTGACGATCTGACGGAACGGCTCGGCCGGCTTGTCGTCGGTGAAGCTGCCCCACTCCTTGCCGTCGAGGTAGAGGGTCACCTGCCGGCCCCGCACCTTGATGTCGATGTCGTAGGCACGGCCCGTCTCGATCGACCCGGCCTTCGACAGGAGCGTGGACTTGCCGCCGTCCGAGGCCTGTTCGACGGCGGACTGGGTGTTGTTCCAGCCGCCCAGGTTCCACCAGTAGTAGTTGCCGGTGTCCTTGACACCGAAGGCGACCAGGAAGCCCTCCTTGCCGGACTTCTTGGTGGCCTTCACATGCAGGTCGTAGTCCTTCCACGCCGGGTCACCGGCCGTGACCAGGGTGTTCTCGGCGGCGGCGTCCGTCTGGACGTACTCGCCGTCGCGCACGCTCCAGCTGCCGGCACCCGAGTGCTTCCACTTCGAGGCGTCACCGGAGAAGTCGTCGCTGAGCAGCGTCGCCCCCTGCGCCGACGTCACCTTCACGTCGTCGTACGCCGCGCTCGTCGCCCAGGTCGACAGGCCGACGGCACCGGTGATGGGCCCGCTGACGTGCGGCGTGCCGGTCGCCTTCGAGGGCACGACGCGGTCACCGACGTTGTTCATGAACAGCTTCTGGACCTCGTAGTTGGCCGAGTTCCAGGACGCGTGGTTGTTGAACCAGATCAGGTCCGGCTTCCACTGCACGTAGTCCTCGTTGGCGAGCAGCGGGGCGTAGGAGGCGAGCTTGACGACGTCCGCGTTGCGCTCCAGGCCGGTCATGAACGCCGCCTCGGACAGCGCGTTCTTCCAGGCGTTGCCCTGGGAGGCGTACTCGCCGAGGAAGACCTTCGGGCCCTTCCTGTCGTACGAGTCGTAGCGGTCGTTGTTCTGGAGGAACCACTGCGGGCTGTTGTAGTAGTGCTCGTCGACCATGTCGACGCCGGCCTCGCGGTTGAGCCGCCATGCGGTGTCGAAGGTGGTCCCGGAGTCGTCCGGGCCGGAGTTGGAGACGACGGTGACGTCCGGGTACTTCGCCTCGATGGCGGCGCGGAACGCCTTGAAGCGCTCGAAGAACTCGACCGGGAGGTTCTCCTCGTTGCCGACCTCCAGGTGGGTGAGGTGGAAGGGCTTGGGGTGGCCCATCTGCGCGCGCTTCTTGCCCCACGTCGAGGTGACCGGTCCGTTGGCGAACTCGATGAGGTCCAGGGTGTCCTGGATGTGCCGCTTCAGCAGCGCGTCGTCGACGACGGCCTTGTTCTGGCCGCAGCCGGTCACCAGGGCGGGCACGACGGGCAGGGGCATGGCGCCGATGTCCTCGGCGAAGCGGAAGTACTCGTAGTAGCCGAGGCCGTAACTCTGGTTGTAACCCCAGAAGTTGGTGTTGGTGGCGCGCTGCTCGACCGGGCCGATGGTGTCCTTCCACTGGTAGGACCGCTTGCGCTGCCAGCCGGAGGCCTCGCTGTAGTCCTCCATGGAGCCGGTGTTGACCAGGCAGCCGCCGGGGAAGCGCAGGAAGCCGGGTTCGAGGGCCTCGATCTTCTCGGCGAGGTCCTTGCGCAGGCCGCCGGGCTGCCCCTTGTAGGTGTCGCGGGGGAAGAGCGACACCATGTCGAGGGCGGCCGGCGCGGTCGTGGCCACGGCGAGGCGGCCGTGGCTGCTGGTGCGGGTGGCGGTGAACGTGGCGGTGTACTTGCGCCACTGCCCCTTCGCGGCCACCTGGCGGACCTTCGCGAGGGTGCCCGCGGCATCCCGGAGGGTGATGGTGAGGGTGGTGCCGTTCTCGGCGCGGGCCCACACCGAGAAGTCGTACCTCTTGCCCTTCTCCACCCGGATGCCGGTGTTGTAGCCGGCGTTGGTGACCGAGGAACCGGCCCCCAGGGAGAGGTAGTTGCGGTTGCGCTCGGCCAGCCGGCCGTCGTCGTTCACCACCTTGGCCGCGCCGTCGGCCGTCCACGAGGTGAGCGGCGTGTACGAGGCGTTGTCGGCGGTGGAGTACTCGAAGGACCGGTTCTGCACGAGCTCGGCGTACAGACCACCGTCGGCGGCCCGGTTGATGTCCTCGTAGAAGACGCCGTACATCGTGTCGTCGATCGCGGCGCCCCTGGTGGACGGGTCGACGGTGATCGCGTAGTCGGTGACGGCCTCCGCGTGCGCCGGCGACGGCAGCAGGGCCGAGGCCGACAGGAGGGCGGTGACGCTGAGACCGAGTCTCCAGCGGGTGCGTGACATGGATACTCCGCGGCTCTCACTAGTCGTTCGAAATATCGGACGTTGGTCAGCACTTCGAACGGCAACATAGGGAGGGGGCGCAGGCGCGTCAATGGGTCGCGCAGCAACCAGTGGGCCGGGGAGGGAGAGCGGGTGGAAATGGGCGAGTTGTGGCCGGTGCCGGACGTGCTGGCGTATCTCGCGGGCAGGTGGCGCACCGAGCGGACGGTGCGGGATCTGGCCGGCGGCGGCGAAGGGCGTTTCGAGGGGACGACGGTGTTCGACGCGCTCCCGGGCGGCGGGCTGCTGAGCCGGGAGTCCGGCGCCTTCACCTGGCAGGGCGTGACCCGCCCCGCCGAACGGACGCTGCGCTACGAACGGGGGGCCACGGCCGGCACCGCCGACGTGCGCTTCGCTGACGGCCGGCCCTTCCACGGCCTGGACCTGGCCTCGGGGCACCATGTGGCCGACCACCCGTGCGCCGCCGACCTGTACCGCGGCGAGTTCACCGTCCGCGACGAGAACCGCTGGCGGACCGTGTGGCGGGTGGGCGGCCCGGCCAAGGACCTGCTGCTCACGACGGACTACCTCCGCGAGACGCCGGAACCCTAGGCCCCGCGGGGCCGGCGGGTCATGGGGCTACGGGGCCTCCGGTCGCTGCGGGGTGGCCCGAGGTCCTGGACGGGCACCAGGTCCTGCGGGCGCCGGTCACCGGCCGGTGCCGGTCACCGGCCGAAGGTGAGCGCCATCCACTCGTCCGGTCGCTCCAGCGCCGCGAACCCGAGCTTCGCGTAGACCCCGTGCGCGTCGTGCGTGGCGAGCAGGACGCGCCGCACCCCGTACGCGCGAAGGTGCTCGCGCACGGCCCCGGCCAGCGCCGTTCCGATGCCCTTGCCACGCGCCGAGGGGGCGACGTACACGTCGCACAGCCAGGCGAAGGTCGCCCGGTCGGTGATCACCCGGGCGTACGCCACCTGCTCCCCCGACATCACCTCGTAGACCCCGAAGTTGAGCGAGCCCTCGATCGCCCGGTCCTGCTTCTCGCGGGACCGTCCGAGCGCCCAGTACGCGTCGGTGGCCAGCCAGTGGTGCACGCGCCCGGCGTCGATCCGGTGCGGGTCGGTGGAGATCTCGTAGCCCTCGGGCAGGCTCGGTGTACCGGTCATGCCGGGATGCTCGCAGGACCGGTGAGTCCCCGTCGACCGGATATCCGCCCGCCCGCGTCAGCCGCCCCCCACCTCGGCGCAGGCCGTGCGCAGGCGCCGTATCCCTTCCGCGATCTCCCCGACGCCCGCGACCGCGGCGAAGCTCAGCCTCAGGTGGGGGGCCGGGGGTTCGGCGCTGAAGTACGGGCGCCCCGGAGTGATCGCGACGCCCGCGCGCAGGGCCGCCGAGGTGAGGGCGGCCTCGTCGGTGCCGTCGGGCAGACGCGGCCACAGATGGTAGCCGCCGGACGGGACGTGGGGCAGCGACAGCTCGGGCAGGTGCAGGCGCAGCGCGGACGTCATCGCGTCCCGGCGGGTCCTCAACTCCGCCGAGACCGCCCTCAGATGACGCGGCCAGGCGGGCGAGCCGACGAGTTCCAGGGCCGCCTCCTGGAGGGGCCTGGGCACGAAGAAGGTGTCGACGACCTGGATGGCCCGCAGCCGCTCCAGCACCGGGCCGCGCGCGGCCAGGGCGCCGACCCGGAAGCTGGGCGAGGTCGCCTTGGTCAACGAGCAGACGTGGACGACCACGCCGTCCGGGTCGTCGGCGGCGAGCGGCACGGGCAGCGGCCCCGCGTCCTCGTGCACGAGCCGCCGCACGAAGTCGTCCTCCACGACGAAGGCTCCGGCCTCGCGGGCGATGCGCAGCACCTCACCGCGCCGCCCGGGGGCGAGCACCGCGCCGGTCGGGTTCTGGAACAGCGGCTGGCAGACGAAGACACGGGCGCCGGTCGCACGGAAGGCGTCGGCGAGCAGGGCCGGCCGCACGCCGTCCGCGTCCACCGGAACCGGCACCGGGCGCAGGCCGGCCGCCCGGGCGATGGCCAGCATGCCCGGGTACGTCGGCGACTCGACGAGTACGGGGGCGCCGGGCGGGGCGAGGGCGCGCAGGGCGGTCGTCAGCGCCGACTGTCCGCCCGCGGTGACCAGCACCTCCGCGGGCGTGATGGCCCCGCCGATGCTGCGCGCGAACCACTCCCGCAGCTCGGCGAGCCCCTCCATCGGCGGCCGCCCCCAGGCTCCGGGCCGCCGTCCGGCCCGGGACAGGGCCGCGGCCATCGCCCGCTCCGGCTGCAGGGACGGATGCAGGTAGCCGCCGTTGAACTCCACGACGCCGGGCGGCGGGGCGGCCAGCGAGGCCAGGACCCCGGAAGCGTCCACGGAGCGCGGCACGAGGTCGGCGGCGCCGTCGGCGCTCAGGGTGACCTCCTGCCAGGAGGTGTCCCCGGCGGGCGCGGCCACCGGGCGGGACTCGGCACGGAAGGCCCCGGCGCCGGGCCGGGTGACCACCAGCCCCTCGGCGGCCAGCTGCGCCAGGGCGCGGGAGACGGTCACCGGGCTCACCCGGAACCGGTCGACGAGGGCCCGGCTGGACGGCAGCTTTCCACCAGGTGAGTAGCGGTCGAGCTCCAGCCTCAGTCTGCTCGCCAGGTCAGCCACACTGCTACGCTCTTGCATGAGAACACAGAGTAGCGCTACCACATCGGCCGGGATAGCGGTCGACAACCCGGGCACGGGAACCGCCGGGCCGTCCTTCGGCACCCTCCAGGCCGGCCTCGGAGTCGTCGCCTTCTCCCTCACCTTTCCCGCCACCGCCTGGGGCCTGGAGGGGTTCGGCCCCTGGTCCCTGATCGCCGTGCGCAGCGTCCTCGCCGCGGTGATCGCCGGCGGCTGTCTGCTGGCCCTGAGGGTGCCGCCGCCCGAGCGGCGGCACTGGTTCGGGCTCGCCGTGGTGGCCGCGGGGGTGGTCCTCGGCTTCCCGCTGCTGACCACGCTCGCGCTGCGCACCTCCACCACCGCCCACGCCGCCGTGGTGGTCGGCCTGCTCCCGCTCACCACCGCGCTGCTGTCCGCCCTGCGCATCGGCACCCGCCCCTCGCGCACCTTCTGGATCGCGGCCCTGGCCGGTGCGGCGGCCGTGCTCGCCTTCACGGTGCAGCAGAGCGGCGGGGCCCTGACCACGGCCGACGCGTATCTCTTCGCGGCGCTGCTGGTGTGCGCGGCCGGCTACACCGAGGGCGGCCGGCTGGCCCGGGTGATGCCGGGCTGGCAGGTCATCGGCTGGGCGCTGGTGCTGTGCGTGCCGCTGACGGTGCCGATGGCCGCCGTGGCCCTGTCGTTCGAGCCGGTGCACCTGACGGCGCACAGTGTGACCGGGCTGCTGTGGGTGGCGGCGGGCTCGCAGTTCCTCGGCCTGGTCGTCTGGTACCGGGGCATGGCGGCCATCGGCATCCCGAAGGCCAGCCAGTTGCAGCTGGCGCAGCCGCTGCTCACACTGGTGTGGTCGGTACTTCTCCTGGGCGAGCACCTGACGGTGGCCGCTCCGCTGACGGCGGCCGCGGTACTGGTGTGCATCGCGGTCACCCAGCGGGCCCGGGGCTGAGCGGCACACAGGTGAGGAGGCCTCGCGATGCACGCATCCAAGGGCGACCAGCTGGTCCAGCACGGCCGGGTGGTCGGTGAGCACGACAAGGTCGCGGAGATCGTCGAAGTCATGGGCAAGGAGGGCACTCCCCCGTACCGCGTCCGGTTCCAGGACGGGCACGAGGCCGTGTGCTCGCCCGGCCCCGACTCCGAGATCCGGCACAGGGAGACACAGCTCTAGCTCAACGCGGGGGGCCGGCCGGCCGCGTGTAGTGGTCGGCGGTCACCCGTGCCATCGCTCCGTTGCGGTCCCCGGCCACGTCCTTCGCGGAGAAGAAGACGTGTCCGCGCACCTGCGGGTACTTCTCGGCCAGTGCGAGGTGCCGGGACAGTTCGGCCGGGTCCCGCCAGGCCTCCGGCTGCGCGGGGGCCCCGGCCTTGTACAGCGCCTCCCCCACGTACAGCCGCGTCCGGCTGCCCCTGGCCACCTCCGCCCACCAGGGGAGCAGCTTCGCGTAGTCGGCGGCGTCCAGGCCGATGTTCCAGTACAGCTGCGGTCGGCTGTACGTAGGACAAATCGCGAATAGATCATTCCGGTTGCCTTGCGCCCTCGCAGTGAAGGCGCCTCTCCTGCCTCGGCTCACGGCGAACCTCGGTAGTGCTTATTAACGAGCAGGCTCATGGCACCGAGAGGATCCTGACCGACCTCCTTCGCCGAGAAGAAGATGTTGCCCCGAACCTCGGGGTACGTACTGCACAAATCCAAGTGTCGGGAAAGCTCAGCGGGATCGGACCACTGGGCCGGCTGTCCTGCGGCCCCGACCTTGTACAGCGCCTCCCCGATGTAGAGCTCTGTCCCGGTCCCCCTCACCACACGGCTCCACCAGTCGACCAGGACGGCATAGTTCGCAGGAACCTGCTGGTCAAGCGGTTGTGCCAACCAATACAACTGCGGCACGATGTAGTCGAGCCAGCCCTCCCGCACCCACTTCCGGGTGTCGGCGTGGAGGTCGTCGTACGTCTGCACGCCCGCGCGCGTGTCCGAGCCCCGCTCGTCGGTGGTGGCGTTCCGCCAGACCCCGAAGGGGCTGACGCCGAAGGCGGCGGCCGGCCTGATCTTCTTGACGCGGTCCGCCGTCTCGCGCACCAGCAGATCGATGTTGTGGCGCCGCCAGGCCGCCCTGGTGGAGAAGCCGCCGCCGTGGGCGCGGTAGGCGGCGCCGTCGTCGAAGCTCTGGCCCGCCACCGGATAGGGGTAGAAGTAGTCGTCGAAGTGGACGCCGTCCACGGCGTACTTCTCCACCGCGTCGAGCATCGCGTCCTGGACGAAGGCCCGGACCTCGGGCCGCCCGGGGTCGTAGTAGAGCTTCCCTCCGTAGGGCACCACCCACTCGGGGTGCCTGCGCGCGGGGTGGGAGGGCAGCAGACGGGACGGGTCGTCGTGCGTGGCGACGCGGTACGGGTTGAACCAGGCGTGCAGCTCCAGTCCGCGGGCGTGGGCCTCCTTCACGGCCGTGCCCAGCGGGTCCCAGCCGGGGTCACGTCCCTGGCTGCCGGACAGGTACTCGGACCAGGGTTCGTGCGCCGACGGCCACAGGGCGTCGGCCGTGGGCCGGACCTGGAAGAACACCGTGTTCAGGCGGTGCCGGACCGCCGTGTCGAGGTACTCGACCAGCTCCGCGCGCTGCTCGGAGGCGCGCAGCCCCGCACGGGAGGGCCAGTCGCGGTTGGCCACCGTGGCCAGCCACATGCCCCGCATCTCGTCGACGGCACGGCGTGAGGGCGACGACGCGGCGGGCCCCGGGACCGCCGACGGAGCCGGTGCGCCCGACGGCACCGGCGCCGCCGACGCCCGGGGCGTCATGGCCAACGCCGACACGGCCGCCACCGCGAAGGCACGACGCGAGACACCGCCCATGGCAAGACCTCCTGAACGCTGCGGATCCGCACGGTCACGGATCGTCTACGGCCCCTCAGCATGCCCGACCCGGAGGACGGATCCGTGGCCATTCGGAGGTAACGTGCTCGATCGGAGCAGGCGCCGGAAACCCGGCCGGCCTGCCGCCACAGCCGTAGATCAGCGAAAGGGACGATGTGACCGGCATCTCGGGAGATATCACACGCGTCGGCGTGGTGGGCTGCGGTCAGATGGGAGCGGGCATCGCCGAGGTGTGCGCCCGCTCCGGTCTGGAGGTGATGGTCGCCGAGACCACCGGCGAGGCTCTGGAGATCGGCCGCACCCGGCTGTACAACTCGCTGACCAAGGCCGCCGAGCGCGGCAAGATCACCGAGGAGGAGCGGGACGCGACGCAGGCGCGCCTCAGCTTCACCACCGACCTCGGCGAGTTCGCCGACCGTGATCTGGTGATCGAGGCCGTCGTCGAGAACGAGCAGGTCAAGACCGAGATCTTCCAGGTGCTCGACCAGGTCGTGACCCGCCCGGACGCGATCCTGGCCTCCAACACCTCCTCGATCCCGCTGGTGAAGCTGGCGGTCGCCACCTCGCGGCCCGACCACGTCATCGGCATCCACTTCTTCAACCCGGCCCCGGTGCAGCAGCTCGTCGAGCTGATCCCGGCGCTCACCACCTCCGAGGGCACGCTCAGCCGGGCGCAGCTCTTCACCGAGAAGGTGCTCGGCAAGCACTCCATCCGCGCCCAGGACCGCTCGGGGTTCGTGGTCAACGCGCTGCTGATCCCCTACCTGCTCTCCGCGATCCGGATGTTCGAGTCGGGCATCGCCAGCCGCGAGGACATCGACAACGGCATGGAGATGGGCTGCGCCCACCCGATGGGCCCGCTGAAGCTGGCCGACCTGATCGGCCTGGACACGGTCGCCTCGGTCGCGTACTCGATGTACGAGGAATACAAGGAGCCCCTGTACGCCGCGCCGCCGCTGCTCCAGCGGATGGTCGACGCGGGGCGGCTCGGCCGCAAGAGCGGATCGGGCTTCTACTCCTACGCCTGACCACGAGGAGTGACGCCCCGCGGGCCCGGCACCGGACGAGGTGCCGGGCCCGCGGCGTTCACACACCGTGTGCGCGCCGGGCCCGCATATGCTCTCCACACACTCTCCCCACGCGCCCACCAGGCGGGTTGACTCACCATGCACATGCAAGGGATGTGAGACGACTACGGAAAGGAGCGGTTCGTGACCGCCGATCCCGGGCATTCCGTCGTTCAGGGAGAACTCGCGGAGTTACGACGCCGACTGGACGTGGCCCACGCCCGCGTCGAGGGCGGACTGGCCCTGCTCTCCCACCGCACCGAGGAGAGCGCCAAGGAGCTGGAGGACCTTCACGCACGGCTGACCGCCCTGGAACACGCCCGCTGGCCGCTTCCCTCGGTCGCGGTCGTCACCGCCGTGGGCGCCCTGGTCGTGGCGGTCTGGCAGGCCCTCGGCCGTTAGACACCCCCGCCGGGGCCGGGCGGGGTGTCCTGCCCGAGCCTGAGGTGATGCAGCAGGAGTAACGCCGCCGCCATGTTGGCGGCCGGGACCTCCCCGCGGGCGACGAGGTCGGGAACGAGTTTGAGCGGGACCCACTCCCGGCGGTCCGACTCGAAGTCGTCCACGGGGTGTCCGACGTACGCGCCCTCCTCGGCCCAGTAGATGTGGTGCCGGGCGTCGGTGAGGCCGTTGGACGGCTCCACGCTCATGAGGTGGTGCAGTGGTCCCGGCCGCCAGCCGGTCTCCTCCTCCAGTTCCCTGGCCGCCGCCGCCGCGACGTCCTCGCCGTCCTCGACGACACCGGCCGCGAGCTCCCAGCCCCAGCTGTCGGTGATGAAGCGGTGCCGCCACAGCAGGAGGACCTCGTTGGCCTCGTTCACGACCGTGGCGACGGCGACGGGGCGCATCCGTATGAGGAAGTGGTCGAGGTGCCGGCCGTCCGGGAGCGCGACGTCGGCGAGATTGACCCGGAACCAGCGATTTGAATACACAGTTTGTTCGTTCTGTTTCGTCCACTGCACGGTTCTGCCACCTTTCCTTGAGTAGGTGGCAATATCGCAGCAGGAGCGGTCCGGCAGCAGGCGTACGACGCCGCTCACGGAGCAGTGGCGGGCGCAGTCCCCAGGGCGACGGGCCGGGCTAGAGCGGTACGCGCAGCGCGCCGTCGATGAGTTCGGCGGCCTCGGCCGTGCCCGCGCACCCGTTGCGCACCAGATGCTCGCGCACCGCGCGCAGTCTGTCCCGCAGTCGCTGCGACTCCATTCCCCGGGCCTGTTCGGCCATCCGCACCGCGGTGGCGGCCGCCTTGTCGGCGTGGCCCTGGCGCAGTTCGATCGTGCTGAGCATGGCGAGCCGGTGCACACGGCCCCGGTCGTGGGCGGGGTTGTCGACGGCCGCCGCGGCGTGCTCCCCGGCCGCCGTGAGTTCGCCGAGGCTCAGCAGCGCCTCGGCCACCTGGACGTTGACCAGACCGGGCTGGACGTAGCCGGTCTCGTCGGGTTCGTATCCGCGCCGGATGCGTTCGGCGGCCCGCTCGGCCCGCCGGATGCAGGACAGGGCGCTCGTGCCGTCGCCGAGGTGCGCGTACGCCTTCGCCTGCATCGCGTACAGGTCGGAGGCGAGGGCCGGGGTGATGTGCCGGCCGGCGGTGCGCAGGGCGGCCTCGGCGAAGGCCACGGCCTGGCGGTACTCCCGCATGAACAGCGCCTGGTTGACCAGCAGGGCGATGACATAGGCGCCCAGTCCCCGGTCACCGCTGGCCTTCGCGAGCCTGAGCGCCTGGTGGAAGTAGCGCTGGGCGAGGCCGTGCGCGTCGGAGTCGTACGCGCAGATGCCGGCGACCGCCACGAGACCGCCGGTGGCCCGGTGGAGCTGGCGGCCGGTGGCGTCCGTGTAGCTGCCGCGCAGCAGCGGGGCGGCCTCCGAGTTGAGGAAGCCGACGATGCGGGCGCGGGTCGCGATGCCGCCGGCCTTGCGGTACAGCTGCTCGTAGTGGGTGCGCGCGCACCGGAGCATCTCCAGGTCGGCCGCGGTGACCCGGTGCCGGCCGCCGCGGGAGACGTCCACGTCCTCGGGCGGGTTCTCCCACTCCCACACCGGCATCACGGCGGGCGTGCCGGTGAGGGCGGGGGCGCCCAGGACGTGCGGGCGCCGCTGCTGGTCGGAGCGCCACAGCGCGGTCGCGCGCTCGACGAACCCGGACAGTGAGCCGGTGTGCGGAGCGGCCGGTTCGCCGGACACACCGAAGCCGATGTCGTCGAGGGTGACGGTCCGGTGCAGCCGGGACGCGAGGACCTCGCAGATCAGGTCGGGCACCTGACCACGCGGGCGCTGCCCCTTCAGCCACCGTGCGACGGCGGTGTGTTCGTACCTCAGCGCGAGTCCGCGCGCCCGCCCCGCCTGGTTGACGTGCGCGGCCAGTCCCGCGTGCGAGATCCCGGCCTCGTCCAGGATCGCGTCGAGCAGGGTGTTGGGCTGCATGGGTGCCCCCCGGATGACTCGGTCCCGACAGCGTAGTGCGTCGGTCTTCACACGGGGTGTGAACGGAGTACGCGCACCCGTACCGTGTGCGCGCTGTCGCGGAGAGTTCCGGGGCGGGTTGACTGAACTGCCTCGAAAGAGGCCGGCCGGGCCGCCGGCTCCCCCTCGTGCAACGCGGCGGCCCGAGTCCACGCCGTCCGCCCGGCTGCCTGCCCGACACTCCGCGGCGGGGCGGACGGCGAGCCGGCTCCGCCGGGTGCGGGGAGGGTGCGGTGCGTTGCCGGCCGCGGGTGCGTCGTGGCTTGTCGCGCAGTCCCCGCGCCCCTGGGGGCGTCGGCGCAACACCCCGCGAGGGGCGAGGGAACCGCGCGAGCGGCCACGCCGCACCCGCGGCCGCCGACCGGCAGAAGCCCCCGCCCCTCGGGCGCACCATTCACTACACAGGACCGCTCACTACGCAGCACCGCTCACTACGGAGCACCGCTAACTACGGAGCACCGCTCCGACGCGCTCGCCCGCGAGGGCGACCGCCGCGTCGCGAGCCGCGGAGGCCTCGTCGACCGTCAGCGTCCGGTCACCCGCGCGGAAGCGCAGCGCGTAGGCGAGGGACTTGCGCCCCTCGCCGAGCTGCTCGGCGTTGTCGTAGACGTCGAACAGCCGGATGGACTCCAGCAGTTCACCGGCGCCCTCGCGCAGTGCCGCCTCGACGTCCGCCGCCGGGACGAACGCGTCGACGACCAGCGCGACGTCCTGCGTCGCGACCGGGAACGTGGAGATGCCCGGCGCCTGCGGGGTGCCGTCACCGGCCCGCTCCAGGGCGTCGAGGTCCAGCTCCATCGCACAGGTGCGCGCGGGCAGCCCCAGCGTCTTCAGTACGCGCGGGTGCAGCTCGCCCGCGTGCCCGATCACCCGCTCCTCGCCGTCCACCGTGATGGTCAGCTCGGCACAGCGGCCCGGGTGCCAGGGCCCGTACTGGCCCTTGCGGGTGCCCAGTTCGGCGCCGGCCTCGCGGGCGACGGTCCGGGCGGCCTCGATCGCGTCGGCCCAGTCGGCCGGGCGGCCCTTGCCCCACCAGCCGGCCTGCTCGCGTGCGCCGGTCAGGGCCACGGCGACGTGCCGCGGCTGATCGGGCAGCGCGGCGTCCAGCGCGGCGAGCTCGTCCGCGCCGGGGCGCCGGTCGACGGGCAGGTTGGCGGCGATCCGCTGCTCGTCGCGCGGGTGGAAGACCAGGCCGGTCTCGAACAGCGCGAGGTCGTGCGAGCCCCGGCCGTCGTTGCGGCGCAGCGCACCGAGCAGGCCCGGCAGCAGCGAGGTCCGCAGCGCGGGCTCCTCGTCGCTGAGCGGGTTGACCAGCTTGACGACGCGGCGGGCCGGGTCGTCGGCGTCCAGGCCGAGCTGGTCGAAGACCTGCTCGCTGACGAACGGGTAGTTCGGCGCCTCGACGTAACCGGCCCCGGCCAGGGCACGCCCGACGCGGCGGTGCAGCCGCTGCCGGGGAGTCAGGCCGCGGCCCGCGGGGGGCCTGGGCAGCGTGGAGGGCAGGTTCTCGTAGCCCTCCAGGCGGATGATCTCTTCGGCCAGGTCGTTCGGGTCCGTGAGGTCGGGCCGCCAGGACGGCACGGTGACGATCAGCTCGTCCTGCCCGTACACGTCGCAGCCGACCTCCTGGAGGCGGCGCACGACGGACTCGCGGCCGTACTCCACGCCCGCGACCTTGTCCGGGTGGTCGGCCGGCATGCTGATGGTGTGCGGCGCGGAGGGGGCGCTGATCTCGGTGACGCCGGCCTCGGCGGTGCCGCCCGCGAGCAGCACCAGCAGGTCGACGGTCCGCTGGGCTGCGGCAGCCGCGGCCTGCGGGTCGACTCCGCGCTCGAAGCGGCGGGAGGCCTCGGAGGACAGCTTGTGCCGGCGGGCGGTGCGCGCGACGGACACCTGGTCGAAGTGGGCGGCCTCGATGACCACGTCGGTCGTCGCGGTCCCCCCGTTCGCCGCGGCGTCGTGGTCCGCGATCTCGGTGTTGGCGCCGCCCATGACTCCGGCGAGCCCGATCGGGCCGCGGTCGTCGGTGATGACCAGGTCCTCGGCGTGCAGCTTCCGCTCGACACCGTCGAGGGTGACGATCTTCTCGCCCTCCTCGGCCCGGCGCACGCCGATGGTGCCCTGGACCAGGGAGCGGTCGTAGGCGTGCAGCGGCTGGCCGAGCTCCATCATCACGTAGTTGGTGACGTCGACGGCGAGCGAGATCGGGCGCATGCCGACCTTCTGCAGCCGGCGCTGGAGCCAGATCGGGGAGCGCGCCTCGGAGCTGAGGCCGGTCACCGTGCGGGCGGTGAAGCGGTCGCACCCCCTGGGGTCGGCGATCTTCACCGGGTAGCCGTAGGCGTTCGGGCCGGGCACGTCGAGCAGGGCCGGGTCGCGCAGCGGCAGGCCGTAGGCGATGGCGGTCTCGCGGGCGACACCGCGGATGGACAGGCAGTCGCCGCGGTTGGCGGTGACGGCGATGTCCAGGACCTCGTCGACCAGTTCCAGCAGTTCGATGGCGTCCTTGCCGACCTCGGTCTCCGGCGGCAGCACGATGATGCCGTGGGAGCCGTCGTCGCCCATGCCCAGCTCGTCGCCGGAGCAGATCATGCCGTGGGACGTCTTGCCGTAGGTCTTGCGGGCGCTGATCGAGAAGCCGCCCGGCAGGGTGGCGCCGGGGAGGACCACGACGACCTTGTCACCGACGGCGAAGTTCCGGGCGCCGCAGACGATCTCCTGGGGCTCGCCGGTGCCGTTGGCACGGCCGACGTCGACCGTGCAGAAGCGGATCGGCTTCTTGAAGCCCTCCAGTTCCTCGATGGTCAGCACCTGGCCGACGACGAGGGGGCCCTTGAGGTCGGCACCGAGGTGCTCGACGGTCTCGACCTCGAGCCCGGCCGAAATGAGCTTGGCCTGGACGTCACGGCCGGTCTGCGTGGCCGGCAGGTCGACGTACTCCCGCAGCCAAGAAAGCGGGACCCGCATCAGATCTCCATCCCGAACGGCCGGGTGAAGCGCGCGTCACCCTCGACCATGTCTCGCATGTCCTCGACGTTGTGGCGGAACATCAGCATCCGCTCGATGCCGAACCCGAAGGCGAAGCCGCTGTACTTCTCCGGGTCGACGCCGCAGGCGGTGAGCACCCGCGGGTTGACCATGCCGCAGCCGCCGAGCTCGATCCAGCCCTCGCTGGAGCAGGTGCGGCAGGGCCGGTCCAGGTTGCCGACGGACGCGCCCTTGCAGACGTAGCAGAGCATGTCCATCTCGGCGGACGGCTCGGTGAAGGGGAAGAAGTTCGGCCGCAGCCGGGTCTTCATCTCCGCGCCGAACAGCGACTGGACCATGTGGTCCAGGGTGCCCTTGAGGTCCGCCATGGTCAGGCCCTCGTCGATCGCGAGGAGCTCGACCTGGTGGAAGACGGGGGTGTGGGTGGCGTCCAGCTCGTCGGTGCGGTACACGCGGCCGGGACAGATCACGTAGACCGGCGGCTCACGGTCGAGCGCGGAGCGGATCTGCACCGGCGAGGTGTGGGTGCGCAGCACGACGCCGGACTCGGTGCCGCCCTTGGGGCCCTGCACGAAGAACGTGTCGGCCTCGCCGCGGGCCGGGTGGTCCGGGCCGATGTTCAGGGCGTCGAAGTTGAACCACTCGGCCTCGACCTCGGGGCCCTCGGCGACCTCGTAGCCCATGGCCACGAAGATGTCCTCGATGCGCTCGGAGAGCGTGGTGAGCGGGTGGCGGGCGCCTGCCGGTACACGGTCGTAGGGCAGCGTGACGTCCACCGCCTCCTCGACCAGCACCCGGGCGTCGCGCTCGGCCTCCAGCTCGGTCTGGCGGGCGGCGAGTGCCTTGTTGACGGCGCCCCGGGCCATGCCGACGCGCTTGCCGGCCTCGGCCTTGGCGTGCGGGGGCAGGGCGCCGATCTCGCGGTTGGCCAGCGACAGCGGGGAGGTGCCGCCGGTGTGGGCGACCTTGGCCTCCTGGAGCGCGTCGAGGGAGTCCGCGGCGGCGAAGGCGGCGAGCGCCTCGTCCCGCATGCGCTCGATCTCTTCCGGTTTCAACGCCTCGACCTCGACAGGGTCGTACGACTTATTCGGTGCCGACATCTCTTCCCGTGCTTCCGATTGGCTGGCTGGAACGCCCCGTCTACGGTCCGGAGACGCTTCGTCTGCGGAACTGGACGCAAAGGTGCCAAAGACCGAGTCTAACGGGGCTGTGGAACGCGGATCACGCCCGTGGGGTCGTCGGCCGCCTCAGGAGAGGTACGCCGGTGCCGCCACGGGCAGCGTAAATCGGAACTCGGCGCCGCCCCCGGGGGCGCGGCCGACCGTGATGGTGCCGCCGTGGGCCTCGACGATGCCCTTGACGATGTACAGCCCGAGGCCGGTGCCGCCGCGCTTGCTGCCCCGCCAGAAGCGGGTGAAGACGCGGTTCATGGACTCCTCCGGGATGCCGGCCCCTTCGTCGCTCACCGTGACCGACGTGCCGACGTCCTCCCCTTCACGGGGGGACGCCGTGGGCGTGACGTCAATGGTGACGGTTCCCTCACCGTGCCGCACGGCATTTTCGATGAGGTTGCTGAGCACCTGGTCGATCTTGTCGGGGTCGGCCCACAGGTCGGGCAGTGGCTGGGCGAGGCGGAGCAGGAAGCGGTCGGCCTCCTGGCCGGCGGCGACGTACGCCTGGATGTGCCGGCCTACGGCGGCACCGATGTCGACGGGCTGGCGGCGGACCTCCAGCCGGCCCGAGTCGATCCGGGAGATGTCCAGCAGTTCGGCGATGAGACGGGTGACCCGGTCGGCATCGGCGTCGACGGTCTCCAGCATCAGCCGCTTCTGGTCGTCGGTGAACCGCTCCCACTTGGCCAGCAGCGTCGCCGTGAAGCCCTTGACGGAGGTGAGCGGCGAGCGCAGTTCGTGGGCGACGGTGGCGATCAGCTCGGCGTGGCTGCGCTCGGTGCGGCGGCGTGCCTCGGTGTCGCGCAGGGTGACGACGACGCGGTGGACGGGGCCGAGGCGTTCGGTGCGGACGTAGCGGGCGGAGACGAGGACCTCCCGGCCGCCGGGGAGCAGCAGGTTGCGCTCGGGCTGGCGGACGCGGATGGCCAGGCCGCCGTAGGGGTCGGTCAGCTGCCACCAGCGCCGGCCCTCCAGGTCTTCCAGGGGCAGCGCCTTCTCCAGGGGCTGCCCCAGGGCCTCGGCGGCGGGAACGGCGGTGATGCGGGCGGCGGCCGCGTTGAAGCAGACGACGCGGCCCCGCTCGTCCGCGACGACGAGGCCGTCGGGCAACTGGTCGGGGTGAATGCCGAGGCCGGTGAGGTCGGCGAGATCACCGGGTGTACGGGGCGCGGGCGGACGCGGCGCTCCCCGTGCTCCCGGTGCGCTGCTCGTGCCGACGCTCATCCCCGTATCCCACCTCTCAGCCGCGCAGGGGCCTTGAGCTGGTCACCCTACTAGCTCTCGGTGACGGAGCGGCACCCTCCGGCGGCGCGCTGTGCACGCGCCGACGCGTAGAGGCATACGGCGGCGGCGGTGGCCAGGTTCAGGCTCTCGGCCTTCCCGTGGATCGGGACGCGCAGGACGGCGTCGGTGAGGGCGCGGGTCTCCTCCGGGAGCCCCCAGGCCTCGTTGCCGAACACCCAGGCGGTGGGCCCGCCCATGGTGCCGGCGTCCAGCTCGGCGTCGAGGTCGTGCTCGCCCGCGCCGTCGGCGGCGAGGACGCGGACCCCGGCGTCCCGGAGGCCGGCGACGGCCCGCTCGACGGGGACGCCGACGGCTACGGGCAGGTGGAACAGGGAACCGACGGAGGCGCGCACGGCCTTGGGGTTGTAGAGGTCGACGGAGGCGTCGGTCAGCACGACGGCCTCGGCGCCGGCGGCGTCGGCGCAGCGCAGCACGGTCCCGGCGTTGCCGGGGTCACGGACGTGGGCGAGGACGGCGACGAGCCGGGGGCGGGCGGCGAGGATCTCGTCGAAGGGGGTGTCCACGAACCGGCAGACCCCGACCAGGCCCTGCGGGGTGACGGTGGTGGAGATGTCCTCGATCACCGAGTCGGCGGCCAGGTGCACGCGCGCGCCCACCTCCCGGGCGGCCCCGACGATGTCCGCGTAACGCTCCGCGGCCTCGACGGTGGCGAACAGCTCGACCAGCGTCTCCCCGTACCCCGCGGCCTCCCGCACGGCCTGCGGCCCCTCAGCCAGGAAGAGCCGCTCCTTCCCCCGGAAGTTCCGCTTGCCGAGCCGCCGCGCGGCGGCGACACGGGGGGAACGCGGGGAGATCAGCTCGGGGGCGGCGGGGCGCATGTGCTTGTTCACCTTCACAGATATCTCGACGCGGGCTGCGGCGCCCCGTCAGGGGCACGGCGCACTGCGTGACCGGCCACGACCGGGCCCGCGGCCGAAGAACGACAGTGGCGGTCGGCAACGACAGGACCCGCAGGCTTCACAACCTGCGGGTCCGGTCACGTCGGCTCAGAGCCGGCGCGGCGTCAGGCGGCCTTCGGCGCGTTGACGTCGCTCGGCAGCGCCTTCTGGGCGACCTCGACGAGCGCGGCGAACGCGTTCGGGTCGTTGACGGCCAGCTCGGCGAGGATCTTGCGGTCGACCTCGACGTTGGCGGCCTTCAGGCCCTGGATGAAGCGGTTGTACGTGATGCCGTTGGCGCGGGCAGCGGCGTTGATGCGCTGGATCCACAGCTGGCGGAAGTCACCCTTGCGCTTCTTGCGGTCGTTGTAGTTGTAGACCAGCGAGTGGGTGACCTGCTCCTTGGCCTTGCGGTACAGGCGCGAACGCTGACCGCGGTAGCCGGAGGCCTGCTCGAGGATCGCCCGGCGCTTCTTGTGGGCGTTGACTGCCCGCTTGACGCGTGCCACTTGTTAACTCCTTGTAGCGGGGCCGCGGTGGTCGTCACACGGCCCGGTATCGATTGGGTCCCGGTCCTGCCGTACGGCGCTCAGTGGCGCCCGTACGTCACTTGCCGAGAAGCTTCTTGATCTTCGCGGCGTCGCCCGGGGCCATCTCGGCGTTGCCGGTGAGGCGACGCGTCACGCGGGACGACTTGTGCTCGAGCAGGTGGCGCTTGCCGGCGCGCTCACGGAGCACCTTGCCGGAGCCGGTGATCTTGAAGCGCTTGCTGGCACCGCTGTGCGACTTGTTCTTCGGCATAGCGCCGTTCTCTCCTCGTCGGTGGCGCTCCGATGCCCGGTCGCGAAACCGGGCACGGTGGAGCGTCGCTCTTGTATCGGTTACGTCCTGGGGACCGGGTCCCCCGGAGTCACGCCTCGGCGGAAGCCTCGGCCGGAGCCTCGGCGTTCACGGCGTCGTCGTCCGCGGCGTTCTGCGAGCGGCCGGGGTTGGCCTTCGCCTCCGCCTTGCGGGCTTCCTGCGCCTGGCGAGCCTCGGCCATCGCCTCGGTCTTCTTCTTGTGCGGACCGAGGACCATGATCATGTTTCGGCCGTCCTGCTTCGGGTTCGACTCCACGAAGCCGAGGTCCTGGACGTCCTCCGCGAGGCGCTGCAGCAGTCGGTAGCCGAGCTCCGGCCGGGACTGCTCGCGACCACGGAACATGATCGTGATCTTGACCTTGTCGCCCTGCTTGAGGAACCGGACGACGTGACCCTTCTTGGTGTCATAGTC
Organism: Streptomyces sp. AC627_RSS907; assembly: GCF_019049165.1. Taxonomy (NCBI): domain Bacteria; kingdom Bacillati; phylum Actinomycetota; class Actinomycetes; order Kitasatosporales; family Streptomycetaceae; genus Streptomyces; species Streptomyces sp. AC627_RSS907. Next base: position 4,901 of record NZ_JAGMUE010000201.1, on the reverse strand, counting down.
GTGCGGGTCGATCTTCGGCCGGAGCTTCATCTCCTTGATGACCGTGTGCGCCTGGTTCTTGCGCGCCTCACGGGCCTTCATGGCCGACTCGTACTTGAACTTCCCGTAGTCCATGAGCTTGCACACGGGCGGACGGGCGTTCGCCGCGACCTCGACGAGGTCGAGGTCGTACTCCTGCGCAAGCTCCAGGGCCTTGGCAAGCGGGACAATCCCGACCTGCTCGCCGCTGGGACCGACAAGTCGCACCTCGGGAACGCGAATCCGGTCGTTGATGCGGGGCTCGGCGCTGATGGATCCTCCTCGGTAGCACCACGCGACGGTCTGGCGGACAGCCGCGTAACGTCTGTGTTCGTTAGACCTAACCGCGCCGGCGCACAAAAAATGCCCCGGACGATCACAGGCGGGGCTCCTCGAACTGCTACCGGAGCACCGCCGCGATGGCCGCGGGGCGCGATTTCGGGCCGGTCACCGCCACGGGGACGGGACCGCCTGACCGGTGACCCGCCGTCCTGAGGACGGCCAGGTGGGAGTTCGAAGCCTCCACTTGTGGGCCGGGCCCGCCGCCTGAGGCGTACGTGTCCGACCGGTCGTTACACAAGGTTAGCAGCTCGGGAAGGCGTGCGCTAACCCGGTGTCTCCCGGCCCTCCTGCCGTCGAGGGGGCCGGCGCGGGGCCCTATCGTGTGCGGCATGAGTGAGACCCCTCCTGAGACGCCCGACTTCGACGCCATGACCCGCGACATCGCCGAGGTACCCGCGGTCGAGGTGATCGTGACGGTCGCCGTCAACCTGATGAGCGCCGCCGCCGTGAAGCTGAGCCTGACCGAGGAGGGCGACGCGCACAAGGACCTGGACGAGGCCCGCAAGCTGGTGCACGCGCTGGCCGGTCTGCTCGACGCGAGCGCGACCGAGATCAGCTCGTTCCACGCGGCGCCGCTGCGTGACGGTCTGAAGTCGCTCCAGCTGGCGTTCCGCGAGGCCTCGCTGGTCCCGGACGAGCCGGGCCAGGGGCCGGGCGAGAAGTACACGGGGCCGGTCTACGGCTGACCCTGTTCCCTGACGTACAAGGGCTCGCCCGGTGGCGTCGCCCCGGCCGGCAGCAACGCCAGGTCGAGGCCGCGCACCAGGCGGGCCCTCAGTGTCTCGTCGGCGGCCAGGCGCTCGGCGACGGCGCGGGCGGCTGTGGCCGGGTCGGCCCCGGGGTCCAGGAGCAGCGCCAGGGTGCCGTCGGCCCGTCCCGGCCCGAGGTGGGCCCGGAGTACGGCGGGCTCGGCGGCCAGGGCGGCGCCTACGGCCCCGGCGACGGCCGGGTCGGCGAGCGGGTCGGTCGACGTACGGCCCTCGGCCAGCGCCAGCAGCACCCGCCCGGTCAGCTCGAACGGCACCGGACCGGCCAGGTCCAGCACGACCGTGTCCGCCTTCTCGTGCGCGGCGGCCTGCAACGCCTGGTGGACGGGTACGGCGACCGGGCGGGCCCCCGGGTCCCAGCGGGCGAGCGAGTCGGTGGACGTGAAGGCGGGCAGGGCGGTGCGGTCGCCGGCCTTCAGCGTCGGTACGGCCATGTCGCTGGTCTTCTCGCGGCGCAGCCCGTTCTCGTCCTCCTCGACCTCGCCGAGGACGGCCACGACCGGGACGAGCAGCCGGGCCCCCTTGAGCGCCTCCAGCACGGGCGCCAGGGCGGTGCGGTCCTCGGCCCAGGCGGCGAGCGCCGCGCTCAGCCGCGGGTCGGCGGAGCCGTCGTCGTCGGAGTAGCCGGGGTCGGGAATGTTCTTGTTCGCCACGGTCCCCGACCCTAGTCCAGGGGGTGAGCAGCTCGTCGCGGACCCCGTGAGGACGCGAAGGGACGGCTTCCGCGGGCGCGCCGGCGCCGTGGCCCTCCCCGGCGTCGCTGCCCGGGGTCAGAAGTCGTCGTGGCGCTCACGCCGGCCACGCCACAGGACGACGGCGGCGACCACGAGGACGCCGCCCGCACCGCCGGCCAGCGGGGCGGCCCAGGCCGAGGTGCCGTCGTCGGAGACGGGGGCGGCCGGGCCGGGGCCGAAGTACTTCTCGCCGTACGCCGCCGCCCTCAGGCCCTCCGGTTTCAGACGTCCGGCGGCCTCGATGGCGGCCGCGGGGTCGACGAAGCCGTAGCCGCGGGAGTCGTCGCGGCCCCCGGCGGGGGCGTTGCGGGCGGTGTCCTCCAGGAGGCCCTTGATCTGGGCCGGGGTGAGGCCCGGGTGCGCCGACTTCACCAGGGCGGCGGCGCCGGAGACGTAGGCGGAGGCGGCGCTGGTGCCCCAGCCCTCGTAGTAGCGGTGGTCGGGGTCGGCGATGATCACGTCGACGCCGGGCGCGCTGACGGTGGCGTACCAGCGGCGGGTGGAGAACGACGCGCGGGTGCCGTAGCGGTCGACGGCGGTCGCGGCGATCACGCCCGGGTAGGCGGCCGGGTAGGAGCTGTGGTCGCCCTTCTGGCCGCCGTTGCCGGCCGAGGCGACGACGACCACGCCCTTCCCGAGGGCGTACTGGATGGCCTCGTCCTCGGCGGGTTCGGGGTGGGCGGAGGCGGAGTCGTCGCCGAGGGAGAGGTTGATGATGTCGGCGCCGTGGTCGGCGGCCCAGCGGATGCCCTCGGCGAGCGCGTTGCCGCGGGTCTTGCGGGCCTTGGCACGGGAGGGGTCGCCGTCCTCGAGGATCACGCGGACGGGGAGGATCCTGGCCTCGGGCGCGATGCCCATGACGCCGTCGGCGTTGCCGGGGCCGTGGCCGTGACCGGCGATGATCCCGGCCATGGCGGTGCCGTGCCGGGCCCAGGCGCGGTCGCCCTCGCTCGCGCCGAAGCCGACCAGGTCCTTGCCGGCCAGGACGTTGCCGGCCAGGTCGGGGTGGTCGGCCTCGACGCCGGTGTCCAGGACGGCGACGGTGACGCCCGCGCCCTTGGTGGTGCGCCACACCTCCTGGGTGTTCATCGCCTCCAGCGCCCACTGCTGGGCACGGATGCCGTCGGCGTGTGCGGCGGACGCCGGGACGAGGGCGAGGGAGACGGCGAGGAGGAGGCTCAGGGCGCCGCCTGCCCGGCGGGTGCGGGGGGCGTTCACGACGGGTGCTCCGTGGCCGTGCCGACGTTTTTGCGCAGGGCGCGTTCGACGCGGTCGGCGAGACCCTTCGCCTCGTGACCGAGGCCTGCCTGGGCGGGGGCCGAGGTGGCGCCGGTCTCCATGGCCTCCTCGGCGGGCTCCGGCTGGTCGACGGTGCGGCCGTCGGCCCAGCCGGAGACGGCGTAGACGACGACGGGGGCGTCGGTGAGGACGGAGACGGTCCACGAGGCGCGCTGCCGCGCGCCGAAGCCGGCGGCGGTGGTGTCCTTCGCGGCGTACGGCAGCGGCATGAGGTCGCCGCGCCGGCCCAGGTCCTCCTTCTCGAACCGGCCCGCCAGCGAGGTCATGGCGGCCGCGTCGCCCTTGGCGAAGAGCAGGCCGACGGTGGTGACGTGGCTGCGGGTGGCGTCGGTGTAGGTGGCGCGCAGCAGGCGCCGGCAGCCGACCGGGTCGAGGACCTTGGCCAGCAGCGGGTCGAAGGCGCCCTCGCAGTCGCTGTCGGGGGCGACGGCGACGCGCGTCCAGACGCGGTCGGCGCCCCCGGGGCCGGCGCCCTGTCCCTGCACGGTGGGCGGGAAGAGCTGGTCGACCGGGACGCTGTGCCACAGGTCCCCGGCCGCGGTGAAGGCGCTGCGCGCGTCGCCGTCCCCGGAGTCCCCGGCGAGCCAGCTGCCGGTGAGGGCACCGGTGACGAGGCCCAGCCCGAGCACGAGACAGACGGCGGCGGCGACGGCCTGGGGCCGCCGGCTCCCGCCGAGCGGTCGTGGCCGGGCGTGCTCGTCGTACCCCTCGGGCACCCCGAGCGACACCCGGGGCCGCCCGTCTGCTGCGGGCGCCGACGCGCTCCAGGACAGGCCGGGGCCGGGGTAGGCGGCGGTGCCGTCCGCCGGGGCCGGGTACGGGGCGGAACGCCGCGGTGACGCGGGGGCCGGTTCGGAGTGGGGGCCGACGCCGGCGGCGGTGCCGTCCGCCGGAGCCGGGTACGGCGCGGATCGCCGCGGTGACGCCGGGGCCGGTTCGGAGTGGGGGCCGACGCCGGCGGCGGTGCCGTCCGCCGGAGCCGGGTACGGCGCGGATCGCCGCGGTGACGCCGGGGCCGGTTCGGAGTGGGGGCCGACGCCGGCGGCGGTGCCGTCCGCCGGGGCCGGGTACGGCGCGGATCGCCGCGGTGGCGCCGGGGCCGGGCCGGGGCCGGGCTCCGCCGGGACCGGGCGAAGGGGCGTGGTCGTCTCCTCCGGGGGCTCCGTGGGGCCATCGGGCCGGGGATGCGGCGCGGAGTCCCCCAGCGGGGGTCGCGCGGTGCCGCCCGCACGGCGGGAGGGGGCCGGGGCGCCCCGGTGCGCCTGCGACGCGCCGCTCTCACCGGGGACTTCGCGCCCCACGGTCGGCGGGGCGTCCGGGAAGCGGGCGGAGGCACGGGGTGGCGGGGGCGCGGGGTCGGCACCGCCAGACCGCGGCGCGGCGTCGGGCCGAGGCGCGGCGTCGGGCCGGGGCGGGATACCGGCGCGGGGCGCGGCATCGGGGCCCGACCCGGTCCCGGGGCGAGGCGAGACATCGGCACCGGGAAGGGCATCAGGGCGAGGCGGAATGCCAGCCCGCGGCGAGGCATCGGGACCCGACCGGGTGCCGGGACGAGGCGAGACATCGGCGCCCGACAGACCATCAGGGCGAGTCGGGACACCGGGCCGGGGCGAGGCATCGGGGCGAGGCGGGATACCGGCACGGGGTGCGGCATCGGGACCCGACCGGGTGCCGGGGTGAGGCGAGACATCGGCGCCGGGATGGGCATCGGGGCGGGGCGGGGTGTCGGTGGGCGGGAGGG
>NZ_JAGMUE010000200.1:0-655 GCF_019049165.1 Streptomyces sp. AC627_RSS907 | reverse complement strand
CCAGCCGCGCAGCCGCGGCAGCATGTACTGCATCTGCGCGAGCGCGACCTGCGCCTTGCCCTCACGCGACTTGGCGTGCTGGGCGAAGATGTCGAGGATGAGCGCCGTACGGTCGACGACCTTGACCTTCACGACGTCTTCGAGGTGGATGAGCTGACCGGGGCTGAGCTCACCGTCGCAGACGACGGTGTCCGCGCCCGACTCGAGCACGATGTCCCGCAGCTCCTGGGCCTTGCCGGAGCCGATGTAGGTGGCCGGGTCGGGCTTGGGGCGGCGCTGGATGACGCCATCGAGAACCAACGCGCCCGCCGTCTCGGCGAGTGCCGCGAGCTCCGCGAGGGAGTTCTCGGCGTCCTGCATGGTGCCGGAGGTCCAGACGCCGACCAGCACCACGCGCTCCAGACGGAGCTGCCGGTACTCGACCTCGGTGACGTCTTCCAGCTCGGTGGACAGGCCCGCCACGCGACGCAGAGCGGCCCGCTCGGAGCGGTCGTACTGCTCGCCGTCGCGCTCCTCGTCGATCTCGTAGCTCCAGGCAACGTCCTCTTCCATCAGGGCGTCGGCCCGAAGGTTCTCGGGAAGGCGCTGCCGGTCCGAGGAATCCGCGGCGGGGAACGACTGCTGCTGGGAAGGGGTTGTCATTGGATCCTTACGT
>NZ_JAGMUE010000020.1:0-104080 GCF_019049165.1 Streptomyces sp. AC627_RSS907 | reverse complement strand
CAGCCCCCCCTGGCCCCACAGGCCCCGACCGCACCGGTACGTCTCGCCCCCGCCCAAGAAAGGCTCAGCCATGACCCAGCACGGCAGCGCACTCAACTTCCGTGACTTCGTAGAGGAGCTGCTCGCGGCGGGTGATGCGGTGGACGTCCGCACACCGGTCAGCCCCACGCTGGAGGCCGCGGCCGTCACGCGGCGCGTCTACGAGACGAAGAGCCCCGCCCCCCTCTTCAGCAACCTGACCGGCAGTGAGCCGGGGTTCCGGATCCTCGGCGCGCCCGCCGGCCTGAGCAGGGTGCAGGGGGGCACCTACGGCCGGCTCGCGGCACATTTCGGCCTGCCGCGCGACACCACGCCGCGTGACCTCCTGGAAAAGCTGATCACCGCCATGCACGCGGACCCGGTGGCCCCCCGGGTGGTGGAGACCGGACCCTGCAAGGAGAACATCCTCACCGGCGACGACGTCGACCTGGAACGGTTCCCCGTCCCGCTGTTGCACGAGCAGGACGGCGGGCGGTACTTCGGGACCTACGGCTTCCACGTGGTGCGCACCCCCGACGAACGCTGGACGAGCTGGTCGGTCAGCCGCACCATGCTCCGCGACCGCACCACGCTGGTCGGCCCGTGCATGCCCCAGCAGCACCTCGGCATGATCCACCGGATGTGGCGCGAGAAGGGCGAGCGCACGCCCTGGGCCATGGTGTTCGGGGCCCCGCCCGCCGCCCTGGCCGCGGCCGGCATGCCGCTGCCCGCCGAGGTGAACGAGGACGGCTACGTCGGCGCTCTCACCGGCAGCCCCGTCGAGGTGGTCCGCACCGAGACCAACGGCCTGTACGTGCCGGCCAACGCCGAGATCGTACTGGAGGGCTACATCAGCCCCGACGAGACCGCCCCCGAGGGGCCGATGGGCGAGTACCACGGCTACCAGTTCGCCGAGAGCAAGCTCCAGCCCGTCTTCCATGTCGAGGCCGTCACCTACCGCGACGACCCGATCCTGCCGATCTGTGTCGCGGGCCTGCCCCCCGAGGAGAACCACACCGTCTGGGGCACCATGATCTCCGCCACCAGCCTGGACCAGCTGCGCTCCAGCGGCCTTCCCGTCGAGATGGCCTGGTGCTCCTACGAGGCCGCGACCTGCTGGATCGTCGTGTCCGTCGACACCCGCCGCCTGGCCGGGACGGGCATGAGCGAACGGCAGCTGTGCGACGCCGTCGCCGACGTCCTCTTCGGCTCGCACACCGGATGGCTGGTGCCGAAGGTCATCCTGGTCGCCGACGACATCGACATCACCGACATCGACCAGGTGGTGTGGGCCATGGCCACCCGCTACCACCCCGGCACCGGCGCATACCTCTACCCGGACACGCCCGGCATCCCCATGGTCCCCTACCTCACCGCCGACGAGACACGCACGGGGCGCGGCGGCAAGTCCGTCATGAGCTGCCTGCAGCCCGAACAGCTCGAAGGCGGCGCCCGGGGTACGGTCGCGGGCTTCCGCCACTCGTACCCCGAGGACATGCGGAAGCGCGTCCTCGAGAACTGGACCGCCTACGGGTTCTCCGCCCCCGGGCCCCGCTGAACGGGTCCGCTGGGCGCCCGGTACCACCGGGCGGTGATGCACCGCCGCCGTGCCCGGCGGGCGGCACAGGGTCCGCCGTCGGATCGTGGCCTCTTCGCAGGTGCCGGAGGCCACGATCCGAAGCGGACCAATCGGCCAGGGTCAGCTCTCCGGCCCGTTTCGATCTCCGCCGCCCGTGCCGCCGCGCGGCAGAGCTGTGCCGCGTAGCGCGTGCCGTCGGCGCCCCGCGCCCGGGTCTCCGCCTGGGCGGCTTGGGCAGGTCGGCGGCTGTCCGGGCCCACGTATGCGTGGTGGCCTCCTGTTGTGCGGGTACCATATGGGAATGGTTTTCATCACCAATGACTGGTGGCCGACGAAAGGCAGGTAAGACCTTGTCCGCCCACTGCCAACTGACCGGTGCTCAGCCGGGCTTCGGCAACACCATCTCGCACTCGCACCGGCGCACGTCGCGCCGTTTCGACCCCAACATCCAGCGCAAGCGCTACTGGCTGCCGAGTGAGGGCCGGTTCGTCCGGCTGACGCTCAGCGCGAAGGGGATCAAGACCGTCGACAGCATCGGCATCGAGGCCGCCGTGGCCCGCATCCGCGCCCGGGGGGTGAAGGTCTGATGGCCAAGAAGAGCAAGATCGCGCAGAACGAGAAGCGGAAGGTGATCGTCGAGCGGTACGCGGCCCGCCGGGCGGAGCTGAAGGAGATCATCCGTCGGCCGTCCTCCACCGACGCCGAGCGCCGGGCGGCGGTGGAAGAGCTCCGGCGGCAGCCGCGTAACGCCAGTGCGACCCGGGTGCGCAACCGGGACAGCGGTGACGGGCGGCCCCGAGGTCACCTGCGGAAGTTCGGCCTGTCACGAGTCCGTATGCGTGAGCAGGCCCATGCCGGCTTTCTTCCCGGGATCACCAAGTCGTCCTGGTAGCTCCGGCGTTCTTACGGTAGACGGGGTCCTGGCCGTGACTCGGCGGAGTCACGGCCAGGACCCCGTCCGGCGCACCCCGCCCTCTGTGTCTCCGGTCGCGGCGCCCCGCGGGGACTCCGGGCCCACCATCGACCCGGACCCCGACGCGGGCCGGGCCGCAGGGCGAGGAGACCCCCTTGGCTCCGTTTCCGGGGGGCAGAGCTCAGCCCCAGGATGTGCCACCGCTACCGCGACTGCCGCGCCGACAGCACCCCGGCGGTACCGGCCCCGGGCCGCGACACGACGCCCCCGCACAGCCCTGTGAAACTCGCACGCCCCGGATCCGTCGCTCATGCGGCGACGGATCCGGGGCCGGTGGTGAAGGCGGGCGCCGGGGACTGTCTCCAGGTGTCGTCGGTGGTGAACGGCCTTCGTCGTCCCGGGGCCACGGGGCTGTCGGTGGCGGGGACTACAGTCGGCGGTGTGACGGATGATGAGCTTCGAGAAATGCTGCTTCCCTTTCGTACGCGGGCAGTTGAAGAGGGGTACCCGTGGGAGGACATAGACCCGCTACCGGCCGAAGAGGTGGACCGGTGGATCGGCCACGTCCGGCCTTGCGCGGTTCTCACCGGTGGCGGAGACGGGCCGGTCGCGGGCAGGTTCGGCGGGCCGCTGCTGCTGCCCGCCCAGGTCCCGGACCCTGAGCACCCGTACCTCGCGTCCGTCGACTTCGCCGCGCTGCCGAAGGACGCGACGGACCTCCCTCTGCCACCCGACGGACGCCTGCTGCTCTTCGCCTCACTCGATGAAACGGACGGCGACGGCAACTGCGGCCAGGCCATCTACATCCCGGCCGGCACACCGGTGGAGGAACGCGACAAGAACACCTGGAACGGCTACCCCGGCGATGACTACTACCAGAAGATCGTCGATTCCTACCCGCAGGGCGAGTTGAGAGCCAGAACCGAACCGGACCTGCCGTATCACTCACTTCCCGGGTTTCCGCACGCTGACGAGCTGGTCACTGTCTGGTGCGACGCCTCTGACAGAAGAGGGCACCTGCAGATCGGCGGATACGCGGACCAGGAGGACTCCGACCCGGACCCGCTGGAAAGAGTCGCGAGCTGCGCCGTCCGCCAGGCGAAGCGGGGGCGTTGGGGCGGCGATGAGCCGGTGTCGGGCGCCGTCGAGGACTGGGTTCTGCTGGCCCACTGGAACCCGCACATCAGTCATCGGGAAGGCGCGGACGTGCAGTGGGGAATCCAGCGCGCGGACCTGGAGGCCCGTCGCTTCGACCGGACCTTCAGCACCGTCTATTGGAATCCCTGACCGGGCCCGGCGGATGGCGTCCCTGGAATGGGTGTAGGCGATCAGGCGTGGGGTGTGCGCCGGGGCGGGCACCCGAGGACCGCTCAACCTTCGACGAGAATCACTCGACCTCCGCTGCGACAGGTCATCCTTCACCCTCGGTGATCAGCGGGCGGGATGAGCGCGGATGAGGAACGCAGCGAGGCCACCGGCGGCTTCGGGCTCGGTGGTGGCGAGGCGGGCCGCGAACATCATCTGGCCGGCGTCGGCGTCGGCGTCGGCGCCGGGGACCAGGTGGACGAGTTCGGCGAGCAGCGCGGCGTGGGCGAGGACCGACGGCGGGAGAAGGCCGGCAGCGGCTTTCGCGGGCGGCCGGGTCGCGATAGTGCCCGGGGTGCGCGGCCAGGGCGCGGGCGAGCCAGGCGTCGACGTCGGCCTGGACGTACCCGCCGGCTTGCCGGGGCAGTTCGTCGCGTGCGGCTTCGTCGCCGTCGCGGGGCTCGGTCTGCTCCAGGGTGCCGAGCTCGCGCAGCGCCTGGAGCTCGTCGACGCGTGCCGCGATCCGGGCGGCTTCGCGCAACTCGGCTTCCCGGGCGGCGGCGGCCGCGGCTTCGGCGGCGAGTTCGGCCCTGACGACGTCGTCGGTGTCCGGGTCGTAGACAGTTCCCGTCGGCGCGGCGGCGAGCATCTGGTCGATGCGTTCCCACTCCGTGAGCTCCACCCGGCCGCGGACGTCGTCGGCCAGGTCCTCGAACCGGGAGACCTGCCGGGCGTGTTGTCGGTGTCGGTCGTCTTGCTGCCGTCGCTCATGACGGTCCCCCTCTCCATCGTGAGATCGATCTGCGCGGTAGGGGTCTTCCGCCCGGCAGTTCCCTGCCCGGGCACCGGATTGGAGGACCCTGACTACGCGGTCGGACTCTGGGTTCTCAGAGCGGGGTTCCTCGCCGACTCCGAGAACGAGGCGGCGGCAGGAAATCGGCGGGAGGGCTGAAGCGCGTAGTGTCCTCACGCTTCCGCTGGAGTCGGCCCTGCTCTCGTGTGAGACGGCGAAGCCGCACTGGAGCACTCCGGTGCGGCTTCGCCGGGAGATCGAACGCGCCGGCGCGCACGATGCGATCGGTGCCTCGTACGGTCCGTGCGCCTGTGACTCTCTCGGGTGCTTGATGTGCGACCGCACCTTGCCCACTCGTCCGTACGAGAGGTGCGTGGTCCTTCCGGCGCGGCCGGTCATGTGTGTGTGGGGGGCGGGAAGTGGCGATCTTCGGCCGAGGTGGTTCTGACCGCTGCCTCTCTGATCCAGGATCGGGTAATTCGGCTGCTCAGCCCTGTGTGCGGAGAGACATGAAAAAGTCGTCGATATCCATGATCTCTTCGTCTGTGAGGGAGGGTGCGTGCCAATCCGTGCTCGCGCCGTGTTCCATGAACGCGGAAGGAAGGCGCGTGCCGTAGGTTTCCACGTACTCGGCTGTGTCGCGCCGCCAGTAATAGGTACCGTCACTGTGAAGGGCGGATCCACCCATGACCGCGAATTTCTGATCCACGACATCCTCAGTGTGTCCCATGAGGGCGATGATCACGGGTGCCGCTCTCAGATATTCCGCTACACGTGCGCGTTCGTGGAGGGGCATCTGACCGGAGAGTGCCTTGATCTCCTCCGCGTTACGGCTGAAGTGGGACTGGCCGGAGATGCTGCCGAACAAGCCGAGGGGGGTGACGTGACACATGCGATGCCCTCCTGGTCGGACTTTGGCGGCGGTGGATGTGGTCACGTTAGCGCACGCGGGGGCGCCCGGAACGCGGTTCAGGGCGCCCCCGCCGGGCTACTGCCGGGCTGTTCCGGGCCGGTTCACCTCGGGTCGCCCAGGCTGCTCTCAGGCCATCCACGGACCTTGCCGGTCCGTGGATCGAGGTCCACCTGATGACCGCTCGCGTTCCTCACTTCCACGCCACCGAGCGCGTCGGAAGGTTCGTCCGCAGCCTTGCATGCGCCGTGGCAGGTCACCAGCTGGCTGGGCCCGCCGTCGTAGTACGGATTCTCTCTGACCAGATCAGCGATTTGCTGGGGGGTGTGATATCTTCCGCCGGCCCAGGTGAATGACGCGGCAGGCGGAACTCCCATGACGGTCGCTCCGGCCGCACCGTGAGGAGAACGACGCCGATTGCGGCCGGGGCCTGTTCCTGCTGGCCGCGCTGACCGATGAACTACAGACCCAGCCCCTGCTCACCGGGAAGCAGGTGTGGATTCTCCTCGGATGCCCCTCGTCGGCGGCGAGTAAAGAAGCGGACCATGGCTGAACGATCACGAAAGATCCGCGGGGAAACACCGGTCCCGTCCTATCAGGAGAGCGCTCATGCAGGCTGTTCCCGCCGTCCAGGCCGATCTTCCCGCATGGCTGCGCCTCGCGGGCGAGGTCGATGATCTGTTCGGCCCATGGTCGACGAACCCCAGTTCCGGGAGACCGTGGAACGCAACATCAAGCGCGGGACCGCCCTGTGCGTACGCGCTACGCCCGACGTGCCCGGCAGCGCGCTCGCCGGCGGGCTGCTGATGTCGGTCCATCCCCCGCTCTACGAGATCAGCTGGCTGGCGGTCGGCGGCGCCTGGCGGGGCCAGGGCATTGGTGGACTACACCTACGACGCCGACGGCAAGGACCCAGCTCCGGCAGGACCGGTTCCTCGACGAGGCCCGCGAGACTGCCGATCCGGTCCGGCTGATGCGACTGTTCGGGATCACCTCCGGCCTGAAGTGGCCCCACTCGAAGATCGGTTGGGGGGAGATTCCGGCTTGAAGTGGCCCCCGGCTTCCGGGCCAAGTCGGCCCCGGCTCATAGTCGGCTCATCGCAGCAGAGGGTGTAGGCGGGGTCTGTCGGTCTTCGAGGTCGCCGGCACGGATTTCAGGATCGGCTGCACTCGTGTCCGCATGCGACGAGACGTGCGCCGTGGAACGAGCTATGCACCTTCGTTGTCGCCGTGCAGGGAATGGATCACGCTTTGCAGGATCCGGAACGCGTCTGACTGCTCGGTCTCGGTCAGGCTGGCCAGCATTCTGGTCTCGACGGACCGGACGGCTGCGCTCGCCTTCTCGAGGCTTCGTCGGCCGCGAGGCGTGAGCCGCGTGGGAAGCACCTTCCCGACAGGTGCCTCCGCAGGCCTGGTCACGTAGCCGTCTCGTTCCAGGGCCTGGAGTAGCACGTTCATCGTCTGCCGCGTCACGAACGCGCCCCGCGCGAGCTCGGAGTTCGACAAGCCCGGTCGTTGCGCCAGCAACTCGAGGCAGGAGTAGTGCGTCACGCTCATCCCGAGCGGCCGCAGCACCTCCTCCATGGCCGCGCGGAGGGCGCTCGACGCTTCTTTGAGCAGGTAGCCCAGTGACGTCTCCAGGTCGACGCCGACACCTTCTTGACTCATGTCAGTATTCTGACATAAGTTCACGCGTGTCAGAAAACTGACATGAAGAGAAGGAGTGCCTCATGCCCGCCACTGGCCCCGACTTCGTCTCGCTCCAAGTGCGCGACCTCGACGCTTCGCAAGCGTTCTACGAGCAGTACCTGGGCCTCGTCCGCTCGCCGGCCGGACCTCCGCACGCCGTCGTCTTCGAGACGAAGCCGATCGCGTTCGCACTCCGCGACGTCATTCCCGGTACCGACCTCGCATCCGTCGCTCAGCCCGGCATCGGTGCCGCGATCTGGCTCCACGCCACCGACGTCCAGGCCATCCACGACGCGCTCGTCGCCGACGGTCACACGATCGTCTCCACACCGATCGACGGCCCCTTCGGTCGGACCTTCACCTTCGCCGACCCCGACGGCTACCAGGTCACGCTCCACGACCGCGCTTGATCGGCCGAACGCCACCGGACGATCATCAGCGGTTGCGCCACGGGCTCGTGCCTGACGGTGCCGCTCTCAGCCACAGGGACTACGCCCGCGGTGCAGGCGCCGACCGCGAGCGCGGCGCGGATCCCGGCGACCACGTCGCGGTGCTGCAGGTGGCGGTGCGGCAACAAGACCTGGACCAGAGCCTTGGTGCCCTGGGACTCGCCGAGCGTGTGCTTGGCCGTGGACCAGAGTGCTTCGTGGGCGGGGGTGAAGGTGCCCTCACGGCGAGCCTGATCGAGTGCCTCGGAGCCGGCCAAGGCGCCGGGCTTGGCCAGCAGGACTTCCAGGAAGTGGTCCAAGACCACCCGTTCAGCGCCCTTGGTGGTCAGGCGGGGGTGGCGGGCGATCTCGGTGCGGCCGTGGACACCACGACCTCGCTCGAGCGCAGGAGAACGTGGACGGTGCGCCCGATGAAGCGGAGGAACCGAGTAGCGGCAGACCCGGGCGGCGACCATGCCATATCGGTCGACCCGCGGGTTCAGCGCCAGGCCGGTCTCGAAGGGGTCCTCGGGCAGGGGCAGCAGGAGCGGGGCTTCACGGGCGAAGTCCTGGCCGATGGTGCGGATCCGCATCCCGATCCGCCGGTCCTCCTCGGCCTCCCCGAAGCCGGCGAAGGCGTCGTTGAGAGACGGTGACTTCCTCCAACTCGGTCAGGTTGCGGCGGGGGTGCTGCTCCCCCAGAGCCCGCAGCAGGGCATCGAGCTCCTGGTCCTCCTGCATCCTTGGATCGGCGGCGGCCTCCAGGGTGTTCGGGCACCACCCGCACCCGACGCACCGGCTGCGGGCATTGGGGTTGAGGGGCGCGGCCCGGCCATCGTTGCGGAAGTACCCACCGACAGCCTCGTCGGCGTCGATGCGCTCGACGTGCGCAACCACCAAGCCGTTCAGCGACAGCTCGTCACCGCGGAGCCGGAACGGGCTGGCCGGCTGGTTCAGCGGGACGATGATCTGCCAAGCCACGTCTGGGTGGGCGGAGACGGCGCGTTCGTGCTGAGTCGGGGACAGCTCGATGCCGGTGACGCGTGCTCCGAGAGCCTGAGCAAGGTGGACGGCGTGGTGGCCGGCTCCGGAGCCGATGTCCAGCGCGCGGCGGGCGGTGACGTCGCCGAGGACTTCCGCTCCTGGCCCGATCCCTTCCCAGGGCGTCCAGCCGAGCCGGTCGGGGACGGGCGGGGTGTAAGCACGGGCCAGTTGGCGCTGGCCATAGACCTGCCAGGCCCGGATGGTTGGTGTCCTCGGCGGGCACGGTTGCCTCCTGGGTGGGCGTGCTGGGGTGTCAGGTGTGTGTGATCAGGAAGGTGGGGCCCTGACCGTGCCGGGCTCGTTCGACGGCGTCGAGGCGGGCGAAGGCGCGCGGCGCCATCAGCTCCTGCCAGGTGGCGAGGTCGTGGACGGCCCACATGTCGTGCTCAGCTGGGTCGAGGCGGATCCGGTCGAGTTGGTCCGCGGTCAGCCGACCCCCGTCGAAGATGAAACCCACCTTGTTCAGCGGCAGGCGCTGCCCGGCGTGCAGGAAGTGCGTCAGGAGCAGCGTCGGCGTGCTCAGACCAAGCTCGAGGCCCGTCTCCTCGACCGTCTCGCGCCGGGCGGTCTGCAGCGGGTCCTCGCCTGGGGCGTCCAGGTTGCCGCCCGGGAACTGCCAGAGCCTCGCGCCGTAGACCGAGCGCAACTGGATGGGCCGGTCGTGCTCATCGCGGATGTACAGGCAGCCGTACACCGTGTGGTGCGGGACGGTCTGCGCGTACTCCTCGGCCGTCATCGGCATGGGGCGCCCTGGTCGGGCAGGGCGATGGTCGAACGCGAAGGCGAGAACGCCGAGCGCTTCCTCGGCCGGCGGATAGATGCTGCGGAGACTGGCGAGCAACTCCCCGGGCAGCCCGTCCGGATCGATACGCGCGGTCTCCTCCGAGCGGAGCAGGTCCTCGAAAGAAGGGTACGGAGTGATCCGCTGCACGATGACGTCGAGTTCCCGCCCGGTGTCCCGGTCGTGGAAGACGACCGTGTCACCAGCGGCGACGGCGCGCTTTCGCGGCTTGGCCACCCTGACCTCGATCGTCTTGCGGCCTGCTTCCACTTGGCGGTAGTACCGCCCGAGCAGGTGCATGTGGTGCTCTTGCGGATCGCCGCGGGGCGCCGGATTCGGGACGGCTCGGATCGTCTGCTGGGTGTCGTCAGGCACACGTGCCTCCGTTCGGTGCTTTCCGTCTGTTGCCGGTCTGACCGTCGAACCGGGCCAGGGTGTGGTGGCCGCGCTCCTGTGTCGGGGCTGCCGGCGGCCGATCCGCTGCCAAGAAGTGCCAGAACTCGGTTCCGTAGTTCGGTGAAGCCGGCGCTCTCCATCGCGTTGAGCAGCAGCGTGCGGTGGTGACGCGCACGGTCGCTGATGTTCATGGCGTGTGTGAAGCAGGCCCCGTGGCTTTCCTCCGGGGAGGCGTTGACGCGGGTGCCGAGGGCGAGTTCGTGGCCGTACTGGTCGACGAGGGTCACGTCCACGGCCGCGCCCGCGGAGTGGGGTGCGACCTCCGGTGGCGACACGTACCGGCTGGCGGCATGGTGCAGCCTCTCGGCGGTCCAGTCGGGGTGGGCGGCGGCCAGCTCGTCCCGGTACTCGGTGAAGTAGCGCTGCTGGAGTGCGAGCGGCCGGTAGCCCTCGATGAACAGGAGGTCGGTGCCGGCGGGCAGGAGCGAGCGGGCGTGCTCCAGGCGGTCCAGGACGCCCTCGCGAGGGATTCCGGTCTCCTCGTGCATCTCCCGCAGCGCTGTCCCGGCCAGGGACTCGTCACAGGGCTCGGCGTGCCCGCCGTTAGGAACAGTTCGCATGTCTCAGTTCCCCTCCTGTCTCACTGGCACCCGGTGGAGACGCCTGAACGATCTACTGCGAACCGTGCGGCAACTGTCTCAGGCGGTTCAGCAGCCGCTGAATGCGATCGGGACCCGCATGCCCGGCCTCCTCCGCCAGCGTCCAGCCGTTCTTCCGCTCCAGCGGCGCGACCAGCCCCCGCATGTACGCCAGAGCAGACTGACGCGGCTTCTCCCGGTTGAACCGGTGCACGAACCGCTCAAGCAGAGCGCTCGGTTCACCCGCCCACAACCTGACACAGCAAGGTCCCCACCCATGACCACACCAACGACCGAGCTGGCCACCAGACACGGCACACACCGTTGCAGTACTAAAGACCTCGTCCCACCGCTGGTAGAGGAAGCCGCCCTCCTCCCACGATGCCTTCCATGCGGCGCGCAGCCGTGCGAGCCGCATGGTGCCGGGCTCGCCGTCCGGTTCGAGGACCGGCCGGTCCGGGGCCGACGACGATCCATCGTTGCGATTGGAGGTGCCGGTAACATCGAGGTCCGCGACCAAGTCGCCCTGCGCATCCACGACGGCGCGTTCTCCGCCATGGACCTCACCGCCCGCCCTCCCCGCAATTCGGAGGAGAGGACGCTGTTGTGCCGTTCCGCGCGTTGCTCCGATCCGCACCGGCCGAGTTCTGCTCCTCCGTGTCGCCGCGGACGCGCTACCTGGAGGGCCGCATCCGTCCGGCGCGCTCCTTCACAGGCCATCCACGTCTGCCGAGAACTGCCGGCGGCTGACGGCCATCTAACTAGGCGCACAACGCAGGGAGTTGACGGTCGGTTCGGCTCGTCTCGGTCTTAAGGAGTTGTACATGAAGTCATGGCGTTCCCGGGTTGCCGCCGCTGTCGCGGTCGGTGTTGCCGCAGTCACCATTCCGCTGACCGCGGGCTCGGCGTCCGCTGCGGCCACCGACCCCGACGGTTTCCGTCTGGTCGGTGGATGGGTCAAGTACCAGTCGTGCATGAATGATGGTCAGGACGGCCTCGGCTCCTATTGGGGGGAGTACCAGTGCCGGTACGTACCCGACGCCGAGGGTGGGTGGTGGGCTCTCTGGGTCCGCTGAGCGGACGCTGACGCGCTGAACGCGGATGAGTCCGGCGGGGCGCGTCGGCCGAGATTCGTGCGGCCTGCCCCGCACGTCGACCGGCCGGAGAGCCCTCCGCGGTGATGTCGCAGGTGTGAGTACCGGCCGACGCCTCTTTGCGTCGGCCGGTACTCACCGGCATGGGCGGCGGCGCGACCGTGCTGCGTCATGCCGGTGCTGTTGGCGGAACTCAACGCGGCCTCACGCCTGGACTGGTCCCACTGCGTGATCGACTCCTCCCACGATCGCGCCGCTGGAACGGAAGAACGGCTGGACGCTGGCGGAGGAGGCCGGGCATGCGGGTCCCGATCGCATTCGGCGGCTGCTGAACCGGATCGAGTGGGACGCCGACGAGGCCCTGGACGACGTACGCGACTACGTCGTGGAACACCTCGGAGACCCAGAGATGCCGTCCTGATCGTCGACGACACCGGCTTCCTCAGCTACGCCTACGACGCCGCCGACCAGCTCACCTCGACCAGCACCGGCACCTCGACCACCACCGGCACCTCGACCACCGCCTACGACCACGACGCCGAGGGCAACCGGACCAAGGCCGGCGCCGACACCTACACCTACGACCTGGCCGGACAGATCTCCACCGCCACCGTCCGGGGCGTCGGCTACGCCTACGACCACGACGCGAGCGGCAACCAGGTCGCCACCCTCAAGGACGGCGCGGTCACCAACCGCACCCAGTGGAACCCCAACGCCCCGCCGCCGATCCTGGCCACCGAGTACGACAGCGCCTGGACCGTCAAGCAGTCCTACCACTACGACCCGCTCGGCCAGCCCACCGCACCGAGACGGGCGCCGGGGCGCTCTTCTACTACCACCACGACACCCAGGGCTCCTCGGTCGACGTCGCCGGAAGCACCGGGACCCTCTACCAGCGCTGGATCTACGACTCGTTCGGCACCCGCGTCCTGAACACCACCACCAGCGGCACGCCCGCGAGCACCCCGTCGTACACCGGCGCCCGGTACGAGACCAGCACCGGCAATCTCGATCCGCACGCCCGCCAGTACGACACCGCCACCGGTCGCTTCACGTGGCCCGATCCGGCCGCCCGGGACCTGTCGACGCCGTACGCTTCCGCGTACGCCTACGCCTACGCCGACAACGTGCCCAGCGTGCGGGTGGCGCAGAGCGCGGCGTCGCATGGCTATTCCGCGGCCGACATCAATCAGATCTACAACCACCTTTTCATCGAAACGCATCAACTCGACGCGAGAATGCTGCGGTTCGACGCGACCCGCGTATCGCCAGGGCCTGGGAACGCCTTCAGAACGGAAATCCACACCCCAGTGATTTCGATCTGCTCGCACATGAACTGTACGAGTCGAACTGGATGCGTCAGCACGGCGACCAGAACTATCGCCGCGCCCATCAGGCGACCCTGGACGCCGGCCACACCTGGGACGAACATGCGCCCGTGGCGGACGGTATAGGGTTCAGGTGATCAGATCCCGGGCGCGAGCGAACTGGTGGGAATCCCCGTGACAGCATCACTGACGTGCAGGAAGATCCACTCTCTGGAAGCGGGATCCGTCTACGCCTGGGAAGCCGCGGAAGGTGTCACCGGAAACATTCTGATCGACCCGGAGGGATCAGTCGCCCGCCCCTGCACGCTGGAGGGGACAACACTCGGTGACATGCTTCTCGACAAAAACATCGGGAATGTGGGAAATCCCGACCCGGACCCGAAACTTCACCGTGCTTTCCTGATCGCGGCATCGGCGATCTTCCAGGAAGGGGAGCGGCAGGGGCGACTGCCTGACAAGATCACGCGTACCTACTGGTAGGCGCCACGTCACCACCCGAGAGGCCGTGCTCTCCCAGAGCCCGGCCTCTCGGCCTTCCACAGGGGGATGTGCTTCGGCTCATGAGAGCGGCGTGGCGGCCCATGCAGGGACCCGGAAACCCCACCCGCAAGCCACCGACCGACTGCCCAGCGCGAGTATCTCTTCAACACGTGGCGGCAGCTCGGGGCTGCAGCAGGAAGCGGGCGCCGATGAACAGCACGAAGAGGTCGGGGACGGCCGCCAAGGTGCAGGCGGTGGCGGTCACGTTAGGGCTCCATCACCGCCGCGGTGATCCTGTGCATGTGTCGGGCTGCGGCGGGGGACGAGCGCCAGCACACTCAGTCCGAACATCAGCACACCCAGGGGCACGTGCAGGGACGGAATGTGGGCGATGCCGAGCAAGACCTGAGCCGAGGCGAGGGCGAGGAAGCCCGAAGCGTGCCAGACGGGCCGCAGCGAACCGCCGCCCGGCTTCCACGCCAGCACCGCCGCGAGCACGTACAGCATGGTCGCGCCGTACATCACACGTGCTCCCACGCTGTGCAGCGTCTCTCCGTAAGTGGAGGTCAGCAGTAGACCGGCGGATACGGCTTGCAGGAATATGGTCAGCGTCTGCAGAGCGCCCGCGGTCCTGAGGAATAGGGAGTGACGACGACCGTTCACCGTCGGTGACACCTGAGTGGCCATCCCACGATCTCCATTTCTGCCCCTGGGGCAGTAGACGTGTGCTGATCTTGGTCGTCGGCCGCATTGCGGATCGCCCTGCACGAGGCAGGCGAAGGGTGGCCGACGAGAGGACAGTCGGCGCGTAGTCGGTCCGCGGCGGCGAGGTGGGAACGGTTCCCCCTCGCGCCGCCTCGCCCAGCCCGTCGTGACCGCGCAGCTGCACCTGTCAGGTCGCTCGTGCCTGCTGGGTGGAATGCAATACCGCGGTCAGGAAGCTACGCACCGTCTCCAGTTCGCCCGTGTCGAAGCCTTCCGCGACCGCCACCACCTCGGCGATCACCGGCCCGAAGAAGGACCAGCCGAGCTCCGTCGCCTTCTCCTCCACCTCCAGCAGCACGCGTCGCCGATCGACGGTGTCCTTGGTGCGCCGGACCAGCTCAAGCCGCTCCAGCCGGTCGACCAGGGCGGTGGTACCGGCCGAGTTGAGGCGCATCTGACGACCGAGCCATCCCGGCGTGGCAGGGATGTCCTCCCGCGCCGAGTCCAGTAGGTGGATCAACGCGCGTACGTCGGTGGGGTGCAGACCGTGACGTGCGGCGAACTCGGCGCCGAGCAGGTCGAACTCCACGGTCACCGCACGCAGCACGTGGACCAGCTCCATCACCGGACTCTGGTCGTTCATTCACACTCCCTGGGACCCATGCGTAATATCTCGCTCACCGAGATTATCGCTCGACGAGAGGAAAGCCCAGTGTCCCGGACCGCTTTCGACCTCGCCTACGACGAACTCCGCGGCCACTGGCCGCACCCCACCGAGGAGCGCGACATCGTCACCCCCTACGGGCGCACCCGGGTCCATGTGTACGGTCCCGCCGATGGCGCCCCGCTGGTGCTGCTGCACGGCGGCTCCGCCACCGGGCTGGTCTGGTTCGCCAACGCACCGGCTCTGGGCCGGCATCACCGCATCCATGCCGTGGATCTCCTGGGCGACGCCGGCCGTACCGACCGGAGCGGCGGCACACCTCTGAAGACCGCCGACGACCTGACCGCGTGGCTGGACTCCCTGCTGGATGGGCTGGGCCTCACCCGTACGCACATGTGCGGCCACTCCTACGGCGCCTGGCTGGCCGTCAGATACGCACTCCACGCACCCCAGCGGGTCAACCGCCTGGCCCTCCTCGACCCCACCC
Organism: Streptomyces sp. AC627_RSS907; assembly: GCF_019049165.1. Classification (NCBI taxonomy): domain Bacteria; kingdom Bacillati; phylum Actinomycetota; class Actinomycetes; order Kitasatosporales; family Streptomycetaceae; genus Streptomyces; species Streptomyces sp. AC627_RSS907. The sequence goes on along the minus strand of NZ_JAGMUE010000020.1, from coordinate 88,828 downwards.
AGGTCTTCACCGGTTTCAGGCCCGGCTACCTGTTGCGCGCACTGCCCCTTCTCCTGCGCCCCAGTCAGGCCCGCGCTGCCGCATTCCTGGCATGGGAGACGGCGGGGACCCACCCGGACAAGTCCTGGCAGCGCCTGTATGCCCTGGCCGCCACCGTTCCCGGCCGCAAGCTGATCACAGGCTCCCGCCCCCGGGTGGCCGACCTTGGTATGCCCGTCCTGGTCCTGCTCGCGGAGCACAGTCGCGCCCACCATGCCGGGAAGGTCGCCGACCGAGCCTGCCGGAAGCTGCCGCAGGGCAAGGTGGTGGTACTGCCCGGAGCCACCCACCACTCGCTGCCCCTTACCGCGCCGCAGCAACTGAACGAACACCTGACGGCGTTCCTGGGCTGATGCGGATCCACTCGGACTGCTGTCATCCATCAGTCGTCTGCTGGATGGTCTTGAGTGTCTGACCTGCTCCGTTCTCGGCCGCCAGATGTTTCGCCGCCCTTGCGGCGGCTCGGTTGCGTGCCCGCTGCTTCACTACGCGGTCCAGCGAGTCGGCAAGCCGTTCGGTGGTGAGGGACCGGAAGGGTATCGGGTCGGTGGCGGCGCCGAGGGCGGCAAGCCGCATTGCCCGAAACGGCTGGTCCGCGGTCACGGGGACGGTGACCGCGGGCACTCCAGCGCGCAGCGCGGCGGCAGAGGTGCCGGCCCCGGCATGGTGGACCACCGCAGCCAGGCGCGGGAACAGCAGTGCGTGCGGTACGTCCCCCATGGTGGGCACGTCGTCCCCGTCGGCGGCGAGTCCGGCACTGCCGGCCTGGAGGATCGGTGTGCCCGTGGCCCCGGTGAGGTGCCAGCCCAGCGGGGCGGTAGTGGTCGACAGCAGGAGCAGGTCCGTGCCCTTGTCCAACGCGTCGGCGAAGCCCTGACCCAGTTCGGTGATGAACGCGGCAGCCGTGCGCATCAGTTCACGTCTGCCTGTGCCGCCGCCGCGCCCACGGGTATGGGCGGGCAGACTGCGGAACTTTAGCCCTGCGTCGCGTGCGAGGGGTGCGAAGGTGTCGGTGGCGGCGAGGGCACCAGGCCCCGCCACTGCTTGAACAGGCTGAATGATCGTTCTACGAGGTTCAGCACGCTCGGGAATCACCGTGCGGATGCCACGGACCGCGAGGTCTGCGCGGACCTGCTTTGAGGAACCTGCGCTTGTAGGTCTCGGTGTCCAGAGTCGGGACCCCGGCTGGCTCGCGCCCGGTGGCAGGAGTACCGCTCTTGCTGCGGCGGGTGGCGGCGCTGGTGTCCGTCTCCGGCCGAGTCGTGTTCGTGGCGTGCAGGTGAGCCCGGTTGATTGTCGAGTCGACCATGACCGTCCAGTCGATCCCATTGATCGAGTCCGCCTGGGCGGTCAGTCGAACCAGAACCATGTCCCAGGTGCCGTCGGCCGCCCACCTGCGATGGCGCTGCCACATCGTCTGCCAGGGACCGAATGCTTCGCGGGGCAGATCTCTCCAGGGAATGCCCGTGCGGTATCGGTAGATGATCCCTTCGATGATGCGACGGTGGTCGGCGGACGGGCGCCCTGCCTTCCCCGCGCGGCGGGGAAGGCAGGGCGGCCAGGCGGGCCCATTGTTCGTCGGTCAGCAGGCGCATGGGCCCGCTCGTGGTCACCGAGGCTGGTAGGCGGTGGCCAGCACGGAGACGGTGACCCGGTCGGGCAGGACGCCGCCGTCATTCAGGTCTGCACGACTCACGTGGCGTGCACTCGGCGTCATCGCAACCAGGTCCAGGGCATCCAGCCTGGTCAAGGACGCGAAGTACTCCACCTGTTCAGTGACGGCGACCTCGAAGAACGGGTGGAGCGCCCGGTGCAGGCGCTGTTCCTTGACCGGGTCGATCGTGACCATCACAGGCACCTGCCCACGCAGCTCGGCCAAGTGCCGCCCGGTGGGTCGGACCACGATCAGCCGGCCGGTCGGGCGCAGTACGCGATGGAACTCGGCCGGGTTGCGCGGGGCGAACACGTCCAACACGACATCGGCCGCCCCGTCGGCCAGTGGGAAGGGCCGGAAGACGTCCCAGGCCACCGCGGCGGCTCGGTCATGGGCACGGGCTGCCAAGCGCAGTGCGCCCACCGATGTGTCCAGCCCCAGACCACGGGCGCCGGGCAACTGGTCGAGTACGCCGGCCAGGTAGTAGCCGGTGCCGCACCCCACGTCCACCACCGTGCCCTGCTCTGACACGGCGTCGGCCGCCAGGCGGGCCCCGACTTCGCGGATGGGCGCGTAGGTGCCGGTGGACAGGAACCGGTCCCGGGCCTTGACCATGGCTGCGTCATCGCTGCTGGTGGCACGGGTGCCCGTCAGCAGGCTGGCATAGCCGTGACGGGCGATATCGAAGGTATGGCCCACCGGGCAACGCAGCGCACCGCACTCGGGGTGCAGGCGGCGCGTTCGGCACGTCGGGCAGCGCAGCAGGTCGAGGGACAGATCGAGGGCAGGGGGAAGCGACACGGGCACGAGGCACTCCTGGCAAGGGGTGAAGGGAAGGGATCATGCCTGCGCGCTCAGAGCGTCACTGCCTCAGGAAGGAACGGGCAGCATCTGGAGGTGATTCACGCAGCAGGCACACCAAGGAGGGCGACGCCGTCCGGCATCGCCCTCAGCGTCTTCCGATCACAGGAAGCAGCAGTGCGGGGTGCTCATGAATGCCACGTCATAAGTCTACGAGCACGACGGAGCCCTCGATGTCTCCGTGCCCAAAAATGGGGAGCAGGTGCAGCAGGGACCACGCGTGTCGGCGGGCCTTCCGCTGCGCCTTCGCGATCAAGGCCAGGGACGTCTCGTCCAGTGCGGCCGGCAACCGGCGGGTCGTGGAGTCCGAGGCGGGCCGCCCGAACAGTCCACGGTGGTGCAGGCCCAGGTGCTCGGCCTCGCTGTCGACGAAGGCGTCCCCGAAGAGGCCCGCGGCTTCGCCGAGGCTGTCGACGCGGGCGTCGTTCGGGTCGTCGTCCGAACGTACAGGTGCGAGGTGACCGTCGGACTCGAGTTACGGTTCGACCCGTTTCCGTAGGAGGCCATCGCCTGGTCCCTCGATCTGCCACACTCTCCGAAACATCGAGGTCCCCTTCCCGACATGTCGGGAAGGGGACCTCGGTCATCCGATGGGCGGCGTCTCGCTGCGCCGCGGTGTCCACATCGTGCTGATGGACGTCGTCGGTGCGCGACACGCGTATCTGTCACGAAGGCTTGACCTCAGCGACTGTTCTTCGACCTGAGTCGGAACAGGTTCGCGTTCTGGACCGTGTAGGTCAGACTCACATAGGCGGATATTGCGCGAGTGGTGAGGAAGACGAACTCGTTGAATCGCCTGTGCTGGCTCAAGACTGTCGCTTCCACGCGAGGATCCGAACTCGAACAGAGCGGGTAACCGTCGGAGTCCGGGTGATATGCGTTGAGAGTGAGGGTGTTTCCCTCTGCCGGACTGTTCACTGCGCCATTTGTCGAATTGAGATACCTTCCGTCCTGGTTGACCGCGTAGAAGCATTTTTCATCGTTCCTGTCACCCGCTGCGAGCAAGGTGAACTCTTCGCTGGGGTCGTTGCTGTCGAGGACCATTTCCAGCGGGACGCCTTCCTCGGGGGAGCCGTTCAGCGGGCGAAGGACTTGACCGGGTGACTCGGTCGAGTCAGTGATCTCATACACCTCCAACGCCTGGTCGGCATCCTGGAAGAACCAGCGCTGGCTCGAGTCCTCGACGTCCCAGTCACGGCCGAACAGCCGTTCCTGACCCGACACCACGACGGATGTGAGTGCCTGGCCGGTGTGATGGTTGACCAGCATCCAGGTGTGATCGTCCCCCTCGACCAGAGCCCAGAGCGATTCGGTTCCGTACCAATGCGTTTTCGTGTAGACCTCCGAGTCGGCCGTGTCGATCTGTCCGAGATAGGCACCGGAGTACACGTGGCGCACACGGTGGTATCCGGGGTACTCGGGATCCGCCTCGATCTCGAAGTTCTGCAGTGGCAGATGATGCGGATCGACCGGTACCGCGACCACCTGACTACCGTCACCACTTTGACCGGAGGGCAGGGCCGACTTCCCGGTCTTGGCGCCGCGAAGTACGATCCTCTTCTTTGTCGGCCTCGGGGGCGGCCTGTCATGCCCGCCGCCAGGCGGTGTTTGACCGGGTTCGTCCTCAACCCGAGCGGCGTTCACGTAGAACGTCGAAAGGCGGTGATCCGAAAGAGATGAATCGTGGACCTGTCGCGCCGCGACGGTGACGGCGTTGGGCATGTCCCTGCCTGCCGTGACCGCATAGTCGTATTGATATTCCCTGTTGGGTCTGTGGTAGGTAGGGGCGGCTGGTCGATGGACGGTGAAGTCACTAGCGAAGATGGAGCCTTCCAGGTTCGACGGGGTGCGGTTGAAATCTCCCATGACGACATAGCGCATCGGAGCTCCGTTCGGACCCGCGGCGCTCATTTGCCGGTTGATATTGCGCAGGATCTGAGGGACGTCCGAGCCATTGGTCTGTGATCCTCCATGCAAGGTCCAGTACACGGTGTCGCCGAGGCGGACTCCCAGCGCAGGGCGACCCGTGGAGACCCCGTTACTGTTCACGGGCCCGGCGGCGACCCATACATGGGTTTGCCCGTCGTCCAAGGGCAGTCGTGAATAGGTGATGATGCCGATGTTGTTTCGACCTGTCGTGCTGATGTCGTTGTGTGTGTGCAGCCAGTACACATACCCTCGAGGCCGGGCCGGTGTTCCCAGCGGCACCTCGAGGACGTCCTCAGACACGCGTTCAGTGCCGGCCGCGTTCCACCGCACATATTGGTTCTGCGGGATTCTGCGCACATTCGGGTTGTACCCACCAGGGTTGTACCGGGGTGGCCTGCCGGCCTCCTGCACGGCAACCAGGCTGAGATTGAACGAGTCCAGCTCCATGAGCTGGACGATGAGGTCGTAAAGGTCGTAGTTCTCGCCCACGAGCCTGCTGGTCGCACCGCGCATGTTCCAGGTACCGACGGTGCGCTGAGCTTGGCGCGGCCGGGGTTCGAGTTCGCCGCCGGTGTTGTCGAGGAACAGGGAATGCCGGTTGCCGACGTCGAGGGGTGCCACTCCCTTCCCCAAGAAGTCCTGGGTCTCCCGGCCGGTCCAGTCCGCGATGACCTGACCGTCCTGGCCCAGGTGCTGGAACTGGTTTGCGTCGTTCGTATTCGAGCCGAACTGGAAGGCAGTACCGGAGCGAGTACCGTACGGCGTGTACGGCTCGAACGGCCCGCCCGCGGTGGCCTGTTTGATCAGTGTGTTGTTGTAGAAGACGTTCCGTGGCCCGGAGGAACCGGCCCACTTGGCCGCCTTGGGACCGGCCGCCCACCAGATGGGGTACCAGGTGCCCTCGTCGATCTGACCGCCTTCACCGCCGCAGTTGGCGCTGCAGCTGGCCGAGCGGTGCTCGTAGGGAGTGCGCACGGTGTTCTGCTCGAACAGGTTGCCCTGTTCCCAGCCGCCGTGCAGGTTGAGGTCGGAGTCGAGGTCGTTGCGGAAAGCCACGTTGCCGCTGGCCGCCCACTGGAAGGTGAAGTGGCGCAGGTTGCGGCTGATGTTGAGCGCCCACAGTGAGTCCCAGACGCGGCTGCCGCGCAGGTAGCCGTTGCCGCCCTTGCCCTTGTTCCAGGCGCCGTCGAAGCTGTTGCGCTCGATCTGCAGATTGCGCGCGACCTCGGTGACGATCGGATGCGAGCCGGTCATCGTCGCCTTGAGCCCGCGCGCCCAGCTGTTGGCGGCCCACTTGAAGACGATGCCGTGCATCGCGTACTCGGGCGCCAGGTTGCCGTAGTTGTGCTTCGCCTGCTCGGGGGTGAGCGAGTACGTGCCGCCGCCCAGCTTCGGCAGCCCGTTCATGTCCTGGGTGAAGGAGAAGTCCTCGAAGCCGACCCCTTCGACGGTGGTCAGCGGAGTGACCTTGCTGGCGTAGGGGGTGGGTCCCAGCGGGGCGGATCCGTCCGAGACGGAGTCGACCGGAAGGTCCCACTCCAACGGGCGGTCCAGCGTGATCGTCTTGGCGACCGTGTCCTTGCCGACGAGCCGGAACATCTGCTGACGCATGTGGAGGGACTCCATCAAGCTCGTGTCAGTGATGCCCTGTTGCTCGTAGAACTTCATGCTGTTGGCCGCGCCGACCCAGACGTAGCCGTTCAGGACGAGCTTGTCCATCTTCGCTTTCGCGTCCAGCTGCACCACGGAATGGCCCTGCCGGGCCGCGTATCCGGGGTCGTCGCCCTGGGCGCCCAGCTTGAGTCCGGAGGCCCAGTGCTGGTTGATGCTGCCTTCGAAGAGGTCCTTGCGGTTGGCCGGGGCCGCCGCCCAGTCGTCCTTGTACCGCTCGGCCATGTCCCGGGTCTGCACCCGGAACAGACCGCGCCCCGGCCATATCCAGCCGCCCTTGCCCACGTCGCTGCCGCTACCGGCCGACATGGCGTCCTGGTCCCAGCGGCCGTTGACCAGCGTGTCGTACCGGGTGTTGACGTCGGGGCGGAACACCAGGCGGGTGCCGTTCTCGCCGGAACCCTTCCCTCTGACGGTCAGGAAGCTGGCGTCGACGTAGATCTGCCGCGACACGTCGAGTTGGCCGGCCGGCAGCTCGATGCGCGAGAGCCGGCCGAGGTTCGCCTGCGGGGAGCAGTCGCTCTTGACGTAGTCGATCGCCCTCTGCAGTCCGGTGGTGTCATCGACTCCGTCGTCGGCGATCACCTTGTACGTGGACGCGAGCTCTCCCGCCGAGATGATGCAGGAGGTCTGCGTTGTCGCACCTGAGTCACCGCCGGGCAGATCCAGGCCACCTCGGTATCCCACGCGCGACCAGTCCGGCAGGCCGGCGGGCGGGCTCGTGCGGTTCTCGTGACTCAGATCCGGCCCGGATGCCCCCGGCCCGGTGGGTGGTGGGTCCTCCTCTGCCGCCGCGACGGCCGGGGCGGCCATGGACGCCACAGGAGTGAGTGCCGATGCCGGGGCGATCCCCGACATCAAGAGTGAAAGCAGCAGGCCTGACGCAAGGCCCGCCGCTGGTCTACCTGGTTTCACGGGAACTCGATTTCTGCGTGCTCGTTTCGTACCTGCACGCGAGGTGGGGGTGAGAAGGGCTCGGGCGGTGCCCGCGCGGCAGATTTCAGAACCCGACCTCTCTTCAGGGAAGTTGGGCTCGGGCGGGCTCGGCGTATCGCCGGATGCCGGACCGTCCTGACATGGGAACGCCGGGTGTGCGTGTCAGGACCGGTCGGGCGCGAAGGAGTGTCGTTGCGGGGCAGAGGCCGCGAGTCTGGACGGCACATGCGGTTCTCTGCCGGCGTCAGGGCTGGAGACGTCGAGATCGTGCCTGCCGCGCTCTCAGGTCTTGGAGAGGAAGGGGGGGATCGCGGCGACGCGGATGTTGTCCGGCTACGCCGCGATCCTGGAGCCGGAACGCTGCTGGGTCCCGTATCCGGGTCCTACCGCTGTGGTTGTTGTACTGGGCTACCGTCGGCCTACCACTGAGGCGTGGGCGGCGTGGGCATGGCCGCGAAGTCGTAGACGCGCTTCCACAGGACCCCGTTCTGGCCGCCGGCCGAACCATTGATGACGTAGTACAAGGTCGTACCGTCGATCACGGCCAGCGGGGTCTTGTCGACGGTGCTTGCGAAGGAGTTCTCCTCGTAGAACCCGCTCCACCCGCCGTCGCGGGAAATGATGTAGCTGCCGATCGTGTTGTCGCGGTCCTCGGAGATGGTGATGACGCCGTAGCCGTTACGGGAGAGCGCGACCGACGGGCCCTGCCTCGAAAACCCGTAGGAGTTCGCGGCAAAGATCTGACGCGGGTTCGTCCATGAGGAACTTCCGTACTGCTGGCGCGACTGGTACACGTAGTTGTTGGTACCCGTGAAGGCGAGAACGACCTGGTTCCAGGGGGCCGGGTCGTCGTTGTTGGTGTCGACCTGGGCGGCAAGGGCCGGCGCGTCCTTGCTCAGCGCGTTCGGAACCAGGCTGGGATTGCTGTAGGTAGCGGTCTGGCCGTTGTAGTACAGCGTCCAGATCTGGTCGTCGGACTGGCTGTTCCAGGCGAGCATGTACGAGTTGTTGGGGAGCGCGGCGACTCCCACGGGCAGAGTGTTGGTGGTGCGGGTGTCGTTGGGGACCCTGGTCCAGTTGGGCAGGGTGGCGGGCAGCTGGTAGCTCGTGGTCAGCTGGATGCGGTGCTGGTAGACGTGGCTTTCCGTGCCGGTGTGGAAGATCCGGAAGTTACCGCGACCACCGTCGTCGGTCCAGATCACCCGCGGGGACGTATACGTCTGCGCGTCGGGCAACTGGTACGCGGGTCCGCTGTTCAGCGAGATGTAGATGTTGTCGTTGTCCCCGCCGCGCCAGGCATGAATGATGTTGTTGCGGTTGTCGCGTGCCTCACTCGTGGTGGATCTGCTGGTGATTTTGCCACCCGCGTAGTTCACCGGCTTCCAGTCACTTCCCTCGCCGGGAAAGCCCCAGACGGCGGATGCCGGCGTCGACAGACCGACGACAGCGGCGGAGGCGGCAAGGAATGCCACTGCCGCCAGCCGGAATCTTTTCAGTCTCTTGAGCACTTCGGCCTCCTGGTTTTCTCGCGGAAATTGCGGATCTTGCCCACGGGCGCATGCCGGAGTGCGGGGCCGCGCCTGGGCGGAGCCCGAACCGTGACGTGGGGTCAGTGGCTGCGACGGGCCCCGTGATGTGCTGGTTGATCACTTCGTGTGACGCCCGCCTCGGCCGCGCCGCATTTCGCTCGCTGCTGACGGGTTGTCATCCATATGACAGAATGGAAATGTTGGATGTGACAGTGATCGTCGTCACTGTCATGTCGAGTGGACCACATCCGCTGAAACGAGATAACCAAAGGTGCGCCCCGTGCCGGGCGGTCTTGTACTCCAGCATGCTTACGAGCGCCGACCTTCCGGCCTCGTGCACGGACTGGCTCCGCGCGTGCGGACGCGACCCGTCACCGCAAAGTCCTCCACGGCGACCGTTTGGTTCTCACGGATCAGCTGCGTGGAGAGCTGGTCGTGGAACTCGCGGCGGGCGTCCGCGACACGGGCATGTGCCCGTGCGACACGGATCCTGGCCTTGTCCCTGTTCCCGCTGCCTTTCTCCCCGTGGGAGAGGTTTTGCCGCACCTTCTTCAGGCTCTTCTCGGCCCGGCGCAGGAAGCGAGGCACTTCTCCTGGGAGAACGTCCCTTGGTAGGGCCTGGTCACCCTGGCGGCCAAGCCACGCAAGGGGCACGACGAGGGCTGGTCGGCACAGTCAAGTGCGCGAACGGGGCGGGGCGTCGACCGGCGCCGCGAATGGCACTCCGACTATGACCGGGCTGAACCAACGCCTGCCCGGCTCGTCGAACGCCACGTCCCACAACTGCTCGTACCGGTGGGCATCAGCCGGGACAGGCAGTCACGCTGCTGATCACCATGGGGGGACAGTCCCGAGCGGCTGGGCACTGAGGCGTCGTTCGCCGCGCTGTGCGGAGTCAGCCCCCCCCCATTGAGTACTCCTCTGGCCGTCGGAGCACATACCGGCTCAACCGCGGCGGCGACCGCCAGACCGACACCGCCCTGCACCGTATCGTCTTCACCCGCCTGCGCCATCGCTGCGGCGATCGTGGCTCTGGCCTCGACTTGCCGTAGAGGGATGTGCGCGAGACGTTCGCTCGGTGGGCGGGGGTGTACGACGCTGACGTGGGCTTTCTCACCTCGAAATCGGGTGTTGGCCTGGTGGACGCGTTCCAGGGCCGCTTCGGTGCTGCGTCGGCGGAGGGATCGGGAACCGTGGTGGAGTTCACGCAGCGTCTTGTTCGGGGCCGTCGCCGTCGACTGTGCACGGTCTGTCGGATGGACGGAGACAGGACACAGCGTCAGCGGACACATCGGCCCCGGAGCGGTGCCCACGACCATGGCAAGTGGGCACCGCTCCATTCCGCTCGGGTTGACAATCAGGGCTACAACGTCAGGGCTGGCCCCCTCACGCCCTGCTCTCGCGTCGGCCCAGCCGCGAAGTGCGGTCAGTAATCCCAGACCGCCGGTACGAAACGGTAGGCGTTGCCGGCGCGTGCCACGTGACAGACGGACGGGAACGGCAGGTGTGTGGCCACCAGTTGCTCGCCGCTCGCCGCCAGCTCTTTCAAGAGGCCGATCCGGACGCGGGTTGATTCCTCGGGGTCGTGTTCGAAGCCGTTGTGCCACTCGGGCTTGTCGAACCCGCACTGGAACACGGCATCGCCGGCGAACGTCAGCCGGTCGCCGCCGGACTCCAGGCGGACGATGCTGTGGCCGGGGGTGTGACCGCCGGTGCGACAGATCGTTACTCCTGGCGCCACCTCGTACTCCTTCTCGAACGTCCGCAGCTGGCTGCGGTATACGTCCAGGAACCGCGAGGCGGTCGTTCGGAGCACCTCCGGCACCGGTGCCGGCATGGCGGTTCGGGAGAAATCAGGCGCTTCCCAGAACTCGGCCTCGGCGGTGGCCAGATGGACGCGCAGGTCCGGGCGCAGTCGGCCCCTCAGTCCGTCGACGAGCAGCCCGCCGATGTGGTCCATGTGCAAGTGGGTGAGCAGCACGTCGGTCACGGATGCGGGATCGATTCCGGCGGCGTCCAGTCGCATGGCCAATTGTCCGGCCCGCGGGAAGCCCGGAAACTCTGCTCCCAGCCCGGAATCAATGAGGATGGTCCGGCCGCCGCTGCGCACCACGGCCACGTTCAGGGGCCAGTCGAGCAGCTCGTGTGGCAGGAACATGTCATCGAGCCAGGCGGTCAGGTCGGTCTTGGCGGCGTTGGTGGCCAGCGTCGCGGGAGGGATCGGCAGTACCCCGTCGCTGATCACCATCACGTCGATGTCACCGACCTTCAGCGCGTAGCGCGATGGAACCAATTCGTCATGCCCGGGTGCATCGGGGCGTGCGACGTTGAGCCGGTTCATGTTGTTCTCCTCTTGAAGAGAGTTGACCGAAGACATCGACGGCGCGATGGGACACACCGTTCAGTCATCACCTAGGACCGAACAGCAGCCCGGTCTGTGACAACCTCCTCATTCCTTCGCCCCAGTGAGCCCGTCGCCGACCTCGTCCGACCCCGAAACGCGTGTCCGGACACGGAAGCCGGCCACATCACCAGCACCCGGCTCTTCCTGGCCCAACGGCCGAAGCCATCGGCGAAGGCGGCAGACGCTGATCCGTACGGACTCCGCGAGCGGCACCCACGGGTCCTGGCGCGCGTGACGAGGCTGATGGCTGTCACCATCTGTGCGAACCCCTTTGGGGCCCTTTGCTCGCTCGGCTTCCGCTCGCTGCCCACCGAGCCGCCCACACCGGCCGACCAGCCGCCACCGCCGCCGCGACGACCTGGCCGTCCCTCGCGTACTGACCTGGCGGCCCCATACGCGACGGGACACTTCCTGCCGATGTCTGTTGTTCCGACCCCGGTCCGAGTGCGCAATGCAGTTCTCCTTCAGCCCGCCGCGGGCGACGGCCATCACCTTCTTCCGGTTGATCCGTCGGCCCTGGCGCCGCAGGACCGCGGTCACGCTCGGGGCGCCGTGGGCGTCACGGGACCCGGCGTGGATCCGCCGATTCTCCCCGGCGAGCTCGTCCTCGGCCTCCCGCCGGACGGCGACGGCCTCACGGCCCGCGAGATACGAGGAGGAGGCCGAGCGCCCCACCTTCAGCACACGGCACAGCAGCGACACGCTGTACCCGCCGAGGTCGCCCTCACCGGCCTTCTCCGCGTCGATGAACGCGTAGCGCGCGGCTGCTTCGTCCTCTGCCGCGCGAAGACGGCCGTCGCTCTTCCCAGCACCTCGATCGTCTGCTCCTGCTCGCGGACCTTCCTCCGCAGCCGCACGAGCTCCTCACGCTCCGCCGTGGGCAGGGCACCGGCGGGCCCCTCCCTCCGGTCGATCTCCGGCTGCTTCACCCAGCCCCGCAGACCCTCCGGACTGACGCCCAGGCCCCGGGCCAATCGTCACCCGTGAGGGTGACCGCCGCTGCAAGCTCCCGCCTCACCGGCGTGCTCTCGTCGGCCTGGTCCATCTGCGCCGGCACGACACGCTGGCGCAGATCGCCACCGGATTCGGCATGTCCGTCGGCACCGCTCACGCCTACGTCACCTCCGTCGTCGGCCACCTGTCCCGCCGGGCGCCCGGCCTGCTGCGCCTCCTGCGGGAGACCGGCCCCGAGTACGTCCTGCTCGACGGAACACTCGCCGAGTGCGACCGGGTGGGCGACAGCCGGGCCGACTTCTCCGTGCGCCCGTCCTCGCCGACCGCGCCTACATCGGAGGCGGCCCCTGGGTGACCACGCCGGTCGGACGCCCGCCCCTCGGAGAGCTCACTCCCACACGGCGGACGGTCAACCGAGCTCTGTCAGCAGCACGGGCACCAGTCGAACGAAGTGTCGCCAGGCTGAAGACCTGGCGGACCTTCCGCCGAGCCCGATGCAGCCCGAACCGGCTCCGGTCGATCGCTGCCGCCGTCCTCACCCTGGAGCGTCAGCGCTGGAAAAGCTCAGTGGCTGCCGCGGCCGGAACCCGCCCGGTCCCCCCGCTGGACCCCTTCAGTCCGGCGCTTTCAGCGGTATACCGTAAGGGCTGACTGTTTGATGAGTCATCTGAGAGGCATTTGACTGATGTTGCCGCGGCAGCATGGGTACTGAGGATCACCCCAGTTCTGACGCCCATACGTACGGCACTACGGGGGGCGTTGATGAGGGATGCGCGCGGACTGATCGTGGCGTGCCAGAGGTGATCGAGCGGGACGAGGAACTGCGCGTCCTGCGCGGAATGCTGGCGAACGCCGCCGACGGACAGGGCACCGCGCTGCCCGTCTACGGAGCCGCCGGTGTCGGCAAGTCGACCCTGCTGCGTGCCGTCCAGGACGATGCCACGCGGCATGGTTTCCGGGTGCTGCGAACCTCGGGAGTGGAGACTGAGCAGTGGCTGCCGTTCGCGGCGCTACAGCTTCTGCTGCAGCCCGCCACCCGGGGCGTCAAGAACCTGCCGGGCCCGCATCAACGGGCTCTGAGCGGCGCGTTCGGTGCCGCGGAGGCCGATCCGCCCATCCACTGCGTCGGACTCGCCGTACTGGAGCTATTGGCCGACGCGGCCGACCGGCAGCCTCTCCTGCTGCTCGCCGACGACCTGCAGTGGGTCGATTCCTCCAGCCGGGACGTGCTCCGGTTCGTCCCCCGGCGTACCAGTGACCTGCCGATCCTGCTCCTCGCCGCCGCCCGGGTCGACTCCGCCGAGGAAGACAGCATGGGTGTCCATCCGGACATCCAGCTGGACCCACTCTCCGTGTGCCGCCGGCTGCTGGTCTCCGACCTGGCGGACGCCGCCGTCGCCGCAGACACGGGGCGCCCCGGCGCGGGAACTGCTCGCCGTCCTGCCGGAGCCGGCACGCGATCTGCCCTCGGAGAGGGTTGCACGCGCCTACACCACCGCGGTGCTGGGCCCGGACGAGACCGCCGAAGAGGACTACGCCACGGCGCTCGCCGCGCTGCCCGCCGACTGGGCGCTGACCAGGGCCGGACTGCACCTCCATCACGGTCGCCGGCTGCGGCGCCGACGCCGCAACGTCGACGCCCGCAGACCCTTGCGTCTCGACCGCGGCGATTTCCAGCGGACCGGGTGTCGATCTCGGCGCCGGAAGCACCAATTCGAGGCAGCCGATGCTCCGTGACCGGAGACGACCCGGGTTCACGACGGAGGTAGATGCGTGTCCATCCTGTTTCAGCAGACGAAGCAGCCACCTTCTCCGCACAGGCCGGTTCTGGGGCGCCGCCGTGAGTGCGAGCTGCTGGACGGGCTGCTGGACGCCGTGCGCGGCGGTGACAGTCGTGTGCTGGTGCTCCGGGGCGAGCCGGGGGTGGGGAAGAGCACGCTGCTCGAGTACACGACGGCCAGGGCACGGGGATTCCAGGTCGTCCGCGTCACGAGTGTGCAGTCGGAGATGGAACTGCCGTACGCGGGGCTGCATCAGCTGTGCGCCTCCATGACGGACCGTCTCGACCGGCTTCCCGCGGTCCAGCGCGATGCCGTCAGCGGCGCCCTGGGGCTGGGATCGGAACGTGCCCCTGACGGCTTCCTCGTCGCCCTCGGTGTCCTCGGGCTGCTGTCCGAGGTGGCCCGGGACCGCCCCCTGCTCTGCGTCGTGGACGACGCCCAGTGGCTGGACCGCGCGTCCATGCAGGCTCTTGCGTTCACGGCGCGACGCCTCCACGCGGAGTCGGTGGCCATCGTCTTCGCGGCCCGGATGCCGGACGACGAGCCGCTGGGTGTACCGGAACCGGTCGGCCTTCCGGAGCTGTTGGTCAAGGGCCTGCCCGATCGGGAGGCGTACGCCTTGCTGCGGTCCGTACTGCCGGGCCCCTGGGACGAGCGTGTCCTCCGGCGTGTCCTCGCCGAGTCGCGGGGCAATCCGCTCGCGCTGCTGGAACTGTCGAAGACGTCGATGCCAGCGGCACTGGCCGGCGGCTTCGGACTGCCGAGCGTTCAGCCCGTCAAAGAACGCATCCAGACGGCCTACGCCAACAGGATCGCCGGGCTCCCGGAAGAGACCCGCGGGTTCCTGCTCGCCGCGGCGGTGGACCCCACAGGGGATCCGGCGCTGCTCTGGCGTGCCGCGAGCAGGCTGAGGATCGACCCAGAGGTCGCCACGGACGCTGTGGCAGCCGGACTCGTCAAGGTCGGGGACCGGGTAGGGTTCTTCCACCCCATGGTGCGCTCGGCCGTCTATTGGTCGGCCTCGCCCGAGGAACGGCGTGGCATGCACCGCACGCTGGCCGAGGTGACGGACCCGGCCGTCGACCCCGATCGCCGCGCCTGGCACGCGGCACACGGCGCCACCGGGCCCGACGAGTCCATCGCGGCGGAACTCGAACGCTCCGCCGGGCGGGCCGAGACGCGGGGCGGGTCCGCCGCCGCGGCCGCGTTCCTGGCCCGTGCGGTGGAACTCACGCCTGATCCCGTCCGGCGCCAGGACCGGGCGCTGGCCGCCGCCCGTGCGACCCATGAGGCGGGCAACCCCGATCTCGCCCTCAAGCTGCTGGCCCTGGCCGAGACGGGCTTCGTGGAGGGGCGCCGGCGCGGTGAGGTGGATCTGGCCCGGGCCCGGATCGCGTTCACCTCGAACCGGGGCAGCGAGGCGCCCGGCCTCCTGCTCAAGGCCGCCGGCCGGCTCGCCGACCATGATGTCGCGCTGGCCCGGGACACGTACCTGGAGGTCGTGAACGCGGCGATCTTCGCCGGGCCGCAGGCGTATGACGACGGCCAGTACGAAGCGGCAAAGGGAGCCCGTCAGTTGCCGGCCACGCAGCCGCCGCGTCCGACGGATCTCCTGCTCGACGGCCTGGCGGTACGCATCATCGACGGCCATGCCGCCGCCGTGCCAGGCCTGCGCCGGGCCCTGCGTGCCTTCAAAGAGCCGGAGCTGTCCCCGGAAGAGGGCCTGCGCTGGCTGTGGCTGATCTGCGTGACCGCCGTGGGGTTGTGGGACCACGACACGATGTCCGTGCTGGCCGACCGTCATCTCGGACTGGCGCGAGAGGCGGGGCAGGCCACGGCGCTGCCGTTCGCGTTGACCATGCGCTGCGTGGTTCACGTCCTCGACGGAGAACTCTCCGAGGGCGCGGCGCTGGCGGAGGAAGTGCAGACGGTCGCGGAGGCGGTGGGGACCGCCGCCCCCATCTACGGGGCACTCTTCGTCGCCGCCTGGCGCGGCCGGGAGAACGAGTGCCTGGAACTGAGCAGACGGGCCGACGAAGGGGTGGAGCATCGCGGCGAAGGGGTGGGACCGGTGGTCAGCCGGTGGGCCCGAGCCCTGCTCTACAACGGCCTGGGGCGGTACGAGGAGGCGGCCGAGGCGGCCGACTTGGCGAGCCGGG
The DNA here is from genome assembly GCF_019049165.1 of Streptomyces sp. AC627_RSS907. NCBI lineage: Bacteria > Bacillati > Actinomycetota > Actinomycetes > Kitasatosporales > Streptomycetaceae > Streptomyces > Streptomyces sp. AC627_RSS907. The sequence goes on along the minus strand of NZ_JAGMUE010000020.1, from coordinate 72,911 downwards.
AGTACATCCAGTTGGAGATGGGCATCCCGGTGTGGTCACTCGTCGAATACATCGAGGCGGCCTCCAGAGCCGGCCGACCCGGACAGGCCGCCGACGCGCTGGTCCGTCTGACCGAGTTGACGCAGGCGAGCGGTACCGACTGGGCCCGGGGCATCGAAGCCCGTTCCCGCGCCCTGCTCAGCGAGGAAGCGGAGGCGGAGGGCCACTACCTGGAGGCGATCGAGGCGCTCGGCCGCACCCGTGTCCGCGGGGAGTCGGCCCGCGCCCACCTCGTGTACGGCGAATGGCTGCGCCACAGAGGCCGTCGCGACGAGGCCCTGTGTGAACTGCGCCTGGCCCATGACCTGTTCGAGGGCATGGACATGCGTGGCTTCGCGAAACGCGCCGCCGGCGCACTGGCCGCCGCCGGGGAGGCCGTCCGCGGCCGCACCGAGAGCACCGAGAGCGACCTGACGCCCAAGGAGGTGCAGATCGTCAGGCTGGTGCGGGAAGGACTGACCAACACCGAGATCGGAGCACGGCTGTTCGTCAGCCCACGTACCGTGGAATGGCACCTGAGGAAGGTCTTCGGCAAGCTAGGCGTCACCTCGCGCCGGCACCTGTGAGGACGGCTCAGGCGGTGACCGTCGTGCCTTCACGAACCGCGCCGCCCGCCCCGGTCCCGGGGCCGGCCGTCCCCTCACCGGCCGGACGAACGATCCGCGCCTCCCGGGCGGAGGGCGAAGGACGCGTCCGGAAGAAAGGCCTGCCCACCGTCGCTCCGACGGCGCGCATCTCGTGCCAGGCGCGTTCCGCGAAACTCTCGGCCCCGATCCGGCTGAGGAGCGCATGGGAGACACCCAGGTGCTCACGCGCGTCGGCGCGGCGGTTCTCACGGCGCAGCCATTCGCCGTAGAGCAGGTGCGAGCGGGCGTACGTGCTCTTGACATCGGTACGGCCGAGCCGCTCGATCGCCTCCCGGTACAGGGCATCGGCGACAGTGCCCTCGCTCACCTGCGCACGCACCATCGCCGTGGTGCCGAGGGCCCAGTCGGTATGACTGGCCCGCGCCAATACGTCGAGCCGCCGGGCGGTCTCGGCGGCGCGGAACGGCCGTCCACTGCGCACGGCCGCCTCGACCAGTTCGACCATCGACCGGACGGCCAGTCCCAGTTCCGGCGGTTCCCCGGCATCCTGTTCCGCCGCGGCGTACGCCTCCTCGTAACGCCCGAGCCCGTTGTAGAGCACCGCCTTCGCCCACTGGCCGGGGCCGAGCGCCTCGCTCTGCCGGTCTTGAGGCCGGTCCGCGTCCCGGGGCATCGCCTCGATCGCCCGAAGCGTCGCGGTCCGCGGCGATGAGCAGGAGCCGCCGTGTCGCCTGCGGCAGCTCCTGGACGCGCCGACGGAAACCCCGCTCGGTCCGGCCGGGCAGGGGCTGTACGTCGGGGCGTCCGAACCCACCCGCCAGCTCCACCGGCGTCAGCCCGCAGGCCAGTTCGAGCAGAGCGAGTGGGTTTCCGCGGGTCTCGGCGATGACGCGGTCGCGAACCCGCTCGTCGAGACGGCCCGGGATCACGGAGCCCAGCAGAGCGCGTGCATCGCTGTCGCGCAACGGTTCCACTGTGAGGCGGGGGCAGGCCCGCCAGTTCCGATGCGGGGGAGGGCTCGCGCACGGCGAGCACCAGTCCGATCCGCTCGGCCCGCAGACGCCGCGCGACGAAGGCGAGCGTCTGCGCGGACATCGTGTCCAGCCACTGGGCGTCATCGACGAAGCAGAGCAGAGGTTCTTTCGCGGCCACGCCGGCGAGCAGGCCGAGGACCGCGAGACCCACCAGGAAACGGTCCGGCGGCGGCCCGGGGCTCAAGCCGAACGCCGTGGCCCACGGTCCGGCAGCCGTCCGCCCCGGCGAGCCCGTGGTCGAGCAACGCAATCTTTCCGACACCCGCCTCGCCGCCCAGGACGAGGACGGAGCTGTGACCGGCCCGCATCGTCGCAACGAGCTCGTCCAGCGTCGTGCACTCGGCCTGCCGTCCGCGCAGACGCACCCTTGGCCTCTCGCTCACCTCGGTGCCGAGTCCTGGAGCAACGTACATATCACCTTCCCCCTTCTCGCCTTCCTGACGTGGCATCACAGCTGGGCAGTCGGTCGCTTCCCCTTGCGCGCGCGGTCCGGGGTGGCGCCGCGGGGAGTGAACAGTGTTTCCAGTGAGGTGACGTCTCCCGTCCGAGCCGCTGTGACGAACGCTTTGAGCAGTCGCCGGTGTTCCGCCGAGTCGGCGGGCTCCCGCTGCTCCGACAGAAGGTGTCTGCGGGCCCTGCTCACGATCTTCCGTACGTTGACCACACTGAGTTGCAGCATGTCGGCGATGTCCGCGTAGGCGTAGTCGAAGGCTTCCCGGAGGATGTACGCGGCCCGCTCCGAAGGAGCCAGCTTCTCCAGGACGATGAGGAGGGCGACTTCCAGGGACTCGGCCCGCTGGGCGCGGGCCTCGGGGTCGTTACTGGTGTCGATGGGCTCGGGCAGCCAGGGACCGATGTAGGTCTCGCGGCGGACCCGGGCGGACTGGGCCACGTTGATGGCCAGGCGGGTGGTGGCGCTCGACAGGAACGCCGCGGGGCTGACCACCGCCGAACGGTCGGTCTTCTGCCAGCGCAACCAGACTTCCTGGACGACGTCCTCGGCCTCGGCCTGGCTCCCCAGCATGCGGTACGCGATTCCGAAAAGGCGTGGCCGCAGCTCCACGAAGACGGAAACGGCCTCCTCCAGGGTGCCTTCCCCGGGGGACGGGTCGGGATACATGAGCCTGCTGTCTCCGTTCTTGCGGATGGGTGCCTGCGAGGCGCGCGGCCATGTGAGGACGTCGGGCGCACAGGCGAGGACTCGGCTCCGTTCGCTCGCGGCATCCGTCGGTGTGCTTGCCCCCTACGGTCGCCCGACAGGCCCCTCCACGGCGCCCCGGGGGACACCTGGCCCACACCCTGGCCCGGGGGTGCGTACCCCCCGGGGTCAGCACTCCGTAATCAAGCGCTCACAGAACACGACCACTTGGTCAAGAGGGTGAGTGGCCGGGCCAGGGGCCGTGATGCATCATTGGGGCGACCCGAGTCGATCAGGGTCCGGCCCTCTGACCTGCGCGGTGGTGGTGGATGTCGAGCAGCGCTCCCCGGCGCGGCCTGCTGGGCAGGCACCATGAATGCGGGGTGCTGGACCACGTGGTCTCCGACGCCTGGGCGGGTCGCAGCCAAGTGGTGGTCCTCCGGGGCGAACCAGGGGTCGGCAAGACCGCACTGGTGGAGTACGTGACACGGAGCGCATCGGGTTTCCAGGTGTTCCGGGCCGCCGGTGTCGAGTCCGAGATGGAGCTGGCCTTCGCCGGCCTGCACCAGCTGTGCATGCCGATGCTGGGCCGCATCGACCGGCTGCCCGGCCCTCAGCACGACGCCCTTGCCATCGCGTTCGGTCTGCGGGACGGGAGTGCGCCGGATCGGTTCATGGTGGGTCTGGCCGTACTCAGCCTGCTGGCCGATACGGCGGAGGACCGGCCGCTCCTGTGCGTGGTGGACGACGCGCAGTGGCTCGACCGGGTCTCCGCGCAGACTCTGGCCTTCGTCGCCCGTCGACTGCTGGCGGAGCGCGTGGCGTTGGTCTTCGCGGCGCGTCCCTGGGCCTTCGAGGCGGGCGACGATCCGTGGGCGGCGCTGCCGGAGGTCGAGATCGAGGGACTGCGCGACGACGACGCGCGTGCGCTGCTGGAGTCGGTGGTTCCCGGGCGGTTGGACGAACGCGTCCGGGAGCGGATCGTCTCCGAGACCCGGGGCAACCCCCTGGCCCTGCTGGAGCTGACGCGGGGACTGACCACGGTGGAGCTGGCCGGTGGGTTCGGGCGTCCCGACGCCCGGCCGCTGACCAGCCAGATCGAACAGGCCTTCGTGCGGCGTATCGCGTCCCTTCCGGACGGGGCACGGCGCCTGCTGCTGGCTGCGGCCGCGGAATCAGTGGGGGACCTGCCCTTGCTGCGACGGGCCGCGGAGCGGCTCGGGATCGACGCCGAGGCCGAGGGAGAGGCCGAGGAAGCGGGGCTGATCGAGTTCGGTACGCGGGTGCGCTTCCGTCATCCGCTGGTGCGCTCCGCGGCCTACCGTACGGCCTCTCCCTCAGAGCGCCGGACCGCGCACCTTGCGCTGGCCGAGGCGACGGCTCCCGAGTCCGACTCGGACCGGCGGGCCTGGCATCGTGCCCACGCGGCGGTCGAACCCGACGAGGCCGTGGCCGGTGACCTGGAACGATCGGCGGGCCGGGCTCAGGCCCGCGGGGGTATCGCGGCGGCGGCCGCGTTCCTGAGGCGCGCGAGCGAGCTGACGCCCGACCCGGGCAGACGCGGCATGCGGGCGGCGGCCGCGGCGCGCGCCTCTTTCGAGGCAGGGGCTCCCGAGGTGGCGCTCGAACTCACCTCCGCCGCGCGAACGCTTCCGATGGACAAGGCCCAACAGGCCCGGCTGGCCCGGCTCCGCGCCCAGATCGCCTTCGCCCGCCGGCGCGGCGGCGAGGCGCTGCCGCTGCTGCTCGACGCCGCCGCCCGGCTGGAAAGCGTCGACGAGGGCCAGGCGCGTGAGACGTACCTGGAAGCAGTCGGATCGGCGGTCTTCGCCGGCCGTCTCGGCAGACCCGGCGGAGCGCGGGAGGTGGCCGAGGCCGCCCTCGCCGCCCCTGCCGGACCGCGACCGCCCCGGCCTGCGGACATGCTGCTCGACGGCCTGGCGACCTGGTTCGCCGAGAGCCCCGCCGAAGGCGCGTCGCTGCTGCGGCCGGCGCTGCTGGCGTTCCGGCGGGCCGCCGAGCACGATGACGACGACATCGTGCGCTGGCTCTGGCTGACGTGGCTGGCCGCCGGCGACATGTGGGACGACGAGACCTGGCACGCGATGACCACGCATGCCGTCCGGGCGGCCCGCGAGACCGGCGCCCTCAACTTCCTTCCGCTGGCCCTCTCCTACCGCGCAGCCGTCCATGTGCACGCGGGAGAGTTCGACCAGGCGTCCGAGCTGATCGACGAGTCCGACAGTCTTACCGAGGTGACAGGCAACTCGCCCCTCGGGTACGCCCGTCTTCTGCTCACCGCCTGGCGTGGCGACGACGTCCAGGCGGCGGAGCCGATCCAGGCCGGCGCCCGGGAGGCGGCCACCTGGGGAGAGGGCCGGGCCATCGGTCTGGCCCACTATCTGCTCGCGGTGCTCCACAACGGTCTCGGCCGGTACGGGGATGCCCTCGCTGACGCCGAAGCGGCGGCGGCACACGAGGACTTGGCGGTCACCGGTTTCGCCCTCATGGAACTCGTCGAGGCCGGCGTCCGCGGTGACGCCCCGGAAGCGGCCGCGGCGGCGCTGATCCGGCTGGAGGAGCGGGTCGGCGCGAACGGTACGGAGTGGGCCCTCGGCGTCCTGGCCCGGTCCCGAGCGCTGCTCAGCGACGGCCGGACCGCCGACTGGCTGTACCGGGAGGCCGTCGCGCACCTCGGACGCACCCGGGTGACCGTTCATCTGGCCCGCACCCACCTGGTGTACGGCGAATGGCTCAGCCGCGAGAACCGGCGCGCGGACGCGCGTGAACAACTGCGTACGGCGTTCGACATGCTGCACGGTTGTGGAGCGAGGGCCTTCGCGGAGCGCGCGCGTCGCGAACTCGCCGCCCTCGGGGAGTCCGTGCGGAGTCATGAGGCGGGCGTATACGAGGCCCTCACCGCACAGGAAGCTCACATCGCCCGACTGGCCGCCGAGGGCAAGACGAACACGGAAATCGGCGTCGAACTGTTCATCAGCGCACGCACCGTCGAATGGCATCTGCGCAAGGTCTTCACCAAGCTGGAGGTCACTTCGCGCACCAGGCTCCGCGAAGCACTGGGCGGCATCTGACGGTCCTTGTTCCCACCGTCCCTTATGGCTGGTGCACACCTGGACGCGAAGGAGGAGGCCGAGTCCGGCGGACTTACCGGACTCTCCGTACTGAGAGTCTCCCACCACAGGGCGACCCATGCCGCGCGGCCGGGTTTACCGTCGGCCTCGGCGGTGGTCTGGTGACACGGTGCGGAGGATTCAGCCTTCACGTTCCAGCCGGTTCAGGCAGTCCGTGGTCTGCTCGGTGAGCCTGCCGTAGGTTCCCGGATTCCCGGCCCGCGCACCGGCTTCTTCGCCGTCTGCCGCTTCCCCGGCCGCCCTCGCGCCCGGGTCTCCTTCTTCACGGAGCCGGCGGCCTCGGTGGCCACGGCCGCCCCGGTGACGGCACCGTCGTCCGCACCGGCCCCGCGATGGCGGAAGCCGCCTCCGTGACCAGGTCCGTCAGGGTGCCCAACGCCCGCTGCACGGAGCTGAGGTGGGCGACAACGACCGCCAGCTCCCTCTCCAGCGCGTGCTTCTGGATCTCCGGACGGGCCAGATCCTCCCGAAGACTCCCAGCGGTGGTCTCGATGTGGTGCGCCGCGCGAGTCGCAGGGGCCGTGTCTTCCTCTCATGCTCGGACATCCTTCGTAGAGGCGTACTCTTCACCGCGGACGCGCCCGGCCTCGTCCGCCTCCGGGGCGGGAAACGACAGGCGCAGCCGGCGCAGCTTCTCCGAGGTTTCCCGCATGCGCGCGTCGACGGTGTCGAGGGCTGCCCGGAGCAGGTGCGCACGCGCCTCCAGCACGGCGGCCTGCGCCGCTAGGAAGACGCCGGCGGCGGTGCCGTCGGGCTCGTGGCGATCGTGGGTCATCAGACGTCCTTCTTCGGCCGGAGTCGTGGTCGGCGCGCCGGGCTCGCTACCGCACTGACCGGGCGGCCGGGGGAGTTGTGACAGAAGTTGCAGCCCCGGTCCGCGTACCGCCGCCGGGGCCCGTGGCGCAGCCGTCCCCGCAGCCCCGGAACGACGGGCCGGCCGGAAGACGGCGCTGACCTCACCCTCCTCTCCCCAGTACTTCTGCTCCGGGTACGGGGACGACATGGCGGTTTCCCTTCCTGCGGCGGCCCGCGGTCCGTCTCCCGGTCGGCGGCCGGGAGACGGACGGTCGGTGTGCGGTCGACATCCCGGTGGCGGATGTATCAGCCGAACATGCCGGGCTCGTAGCCCCCGGCGGGCTGCCGGTTGATGATGTTGATGCGGTTGTACGCGTTGATGATCGCGATCAGGGAGATCAGCGCGGCGAGCTGGTCCTCGTCGTAGAACTTCGCGGCGTTCGTCCACACCTCGTCCGGGACTCCGCCCGCGCTGTCCGCTATGCGTGTGCCGTGCTCGGTCAGTTCCAGCGCCGCGCGCTCGGCGTCGGTGAAGACCGTGGCCTCGTGCCACGCGGCCACCAGGTTCAGGCGCTGCTGGTCCTCACCCGCGGCGAGGGCGTCCTTGGTGTGCATGTCGATGCAGAAGCCGCAACCGTTGATCTGGCTGGCGCGGATCTTCACCAGTTCCTGGGTGGCGACGGGAACGGCCGCGTGCACGGCGGCGTCGGCCGAGCTCAGGTGCCTCATGACCTTGCCCGCCAGGGCGTTGCCGAAGTAGTTGATACGCGCGTCCATGAAGGAACCTCTCGACAAGGGGGACTCGTTACCATCCACTGACCGAGCCACCCGTCGATCTGTGACACGCGACGCGGGGCCGGCGGCCGTCAGCGGGTCTGGTCGGTGGGACGGATGAGGATCTCGTTGACGGCGACGTGATCGGGCTGGGTGACCGCGTAGAGCACGGCAGCGGCGATGTCGTCCGGGTCGAGGGTCCGCATGGATTCGGCCATGCTGTTCGCCGCGGCTTGCATGGCTGGATCGGTGATGTGGCTGGTCAGCTCGGTCGAGACGAACCCCGGCTCGATGACGACGACCCGTACGCCCTGCTCGGTGACCTCCTGTCGCAGGGCTTCCGAGAAGGCGGTGATGCCGAACTTGGTGGCCGCGTAGGCGCCGCTCGCCGCCGATGAGATGCGTCCCGAAGTGGAGGAGATCTGTACCACGGTGCCCTTGCTCGCGAGCAGATGAGGCAGCGCCGCGTGCACCGTGTACATCGACCCCAGCAGGTTGGTCTCGACCATCCGCGTCCACTCCGTGATGTCCGCGCCCAGGATGGCCCCGCTGAGCATGACGCCCGCGTTGTTCACCACGACATCGAGTGCGCCGAAGCGCTCGACGGTCGCCGCGACAGCGTCGCGCACGGAGCGGGCATCGGTGACATCCATTTCCAGGACGAGCATCTCGCCGGAGGCTTCCCGGGCCAGCGAGGCCAGTCGGTCGGCTCTGCGGCCACCGACGGCCACCCGAGCGCCCGCCTTGGAGAGGGCGCGCGCCGTCGCGCGGCCTATGCCGGACGAAGCGCCCGTGACCAGGACGACCTTGGCGTCAAGAGAAGTGTTCATGTTTCCTCCGGAAGTTGCCGTCGGCACTAAGGTGACCGAGCGGTCATGTTGATGAGCCTAACACTGAAGATGACCCCTCGGTCATCTTCAGTGTTAGGCTTAAGACGAAAGGGCTCAGGACGAAAAGAGGCGGCATGACGGACACGACGCCCGCTTCCGGTCCCAGGGCGGACATGATCCGCAATCGGCGTCTGCTGCTCACGGCGGCGACCGAGGCCTTCGCCGAGGGCGGGGTCGATGTGTCGATGAGTGAGATCGCCCAGCGGGCCGGCCTCGCCAAGGGCACCGTGTTCCGGCACTTCGCGTCGAAGGACGATCTGCTCGCGGCGATCATGCTGCAACTGCTCGGCCGGCTCACCGATCTGGCGGCCCGCCTGCTGGAGGCCGACGACGCGGGCACGGCGCTGCGCGACTTCATGACCGCCGGTGTCGAGGCGCTCGCGGCCGACCAGGCGTTCTGCGACGTGATCGGCCGGCCCTCGCTGCAACACGCGGAGGTACGGGACGCGATCGGCCGCCTCGGAGACGTGGTGGAGGACCTCACGGTACGGGCGAAGGAGCGGGGAGCCGTCCGCGCGGACGTCACGGGGACGGACGTCATGTTGCTTCTCGGCGGTATCCACCAGACAGCGGCCCCCCTGCTGGACACGGACCCGCTGCTCTGGCAGCGCTATCTGGAGCTGACGCTCGACGGACTGCGCGACTCCGGTGCCCGCACCCTGCCGCATCCGCCGCCCGTCCGGCTGCGTCTGTCGGCTCCCTCCACGCCGAGCTGACCCGTCACACCGCCGGCGCGGCCGGACCGTGTCACAGCGGGCGATTCCTCTCGGTCTTGGTGTCAGAAACCGAGAGGAACAGAGGACACCGTGCGGGAGATCCTGATCGTGGGTGGTGGTTACGCGGGTTTCTACACCGCGTGGGGCCTGGAGAAGAGGCTGCGGCGGGGCGAGGCTCGCGTCACCGTGGTCGACCCTCGTCCGTACATGACGTCCCAGCCGTTCCTGCCCGAGGTGCTGGCGGGTTCGGTCGAGGCCCGGCACGCGGCGGAGGCGTCTGCGCCGGACCCGTCCGGTCGCGGGCACGGGGACGGAGATCCGCCACAGCGAACGTGGGGTGACCGTCCGGCCGGAGACCGGGGCCCGACTTCGACCTCTCCTACGACGTACTGGTGGTGACGGCCGGCGCGGTCACCCGCACCTTCCCGATCCCGGGGGTGGTCACCGCCGCCCTCTACGGGCGCGACGTCGTCTCGCTCGCGTCGGTCCAGCGCCCGCGGGACGCCTTCGTCTGCAAAGGCGTGCCCCGCCACGGCGAACGGCTCGACGACGCGGTCGCCCGGTGAGCCGGTTCTGACGACGCGGTCGCCCGGTGAGCCGGTTCTGACGACGGCGACGCAGCGGCGGGTGCCTGTGCAGGCGGTGGCCGCCGTGCGCCTGCCCGCGGACCTCGCGTTGGAAGGCTCCGTGATATCGGAAAGGTGTCACAGTGTCTTCCTCAGCCCGGTCCAGCCGGTACTACGAGTACCGTTCCCCTGTGCATGCGCGTCACGGTGACGGTGGCGTCGCGGTGCCGTTCGAGAGGAGGACGCGGTATGGACCACGTCGGTGACACGGTGCCGATCACTGAGTTGCTCGACGAGCGCCGGCATCTGCTGGAGGTCGCCCACTGGATGCTGGGCAACCGTGTCGCCGCGGAGTCAGTGCTCAACGACGCCTACCAGCGGTGGTACGCGCTCTCCGGTCCGGAGCGGGCGCGGGTGGCGACGCCTCGGGCGTGGCTGGCACAGACCGTCGGCGGGATCTGCCTGGGACGGCTGGCGGTGCCCGACGGGAACGGACCGGCGCCGGACACCGGTGAGCGTGGTGGTGCGGAGCTGCGGGGGGAGGTCGGCGCGGTCCTGGAGGGGGCCCTTGACTCGCTGTCACCCGCCGAAAGGGCGGCGTTCGTGCTCAACGACGTGGCCGGGATGGCGCCATGCACGGTCGCGGGTGTCGTCGGACAGTCCGGGCCGGACAGCGCCGCACTGGTGGACCGGGCACGCAGGAGTCTCCGGGCCCGCCGTGCGGAACCCACACCTCGGCACCGGCAGGACGAGATCGCCGGCTCGGTACGACAGGCGTGCTCCGACGAGGACGCCGACCGGCTGGCGGCGCTGCTGGCTCCCGACGCGACCGTCGTCTACGACGGCGGAGGCAGGATCCGCGCACTGACCCGACCGGTCAACGGCAGCGCCCAGGTCGCCCGCAGCTTGCTGACGCTGCTGGCTCGCCACCCTCGCACCACCTTGGACACCCATTCCGTCAACGGGCGCACCGGCCTGGTCGCCCGCTACGACGACCAGGCCGCCGCCGTCATCACGCTCGACATCGCCGGCTCCCGGGTCGTTCAGGTCTGGGTGATGCTCAACCCCGACAAGCTGCGCTCCTGGAACCAGCCCCGGTCGTGACGCCCAGGCATGCTCTCCGCCTCTCCACAACGTACCTGCACGGTAGCCCGTCATCGTTCACCTGGTGTGGACGCGGGCGCACCGACAGGTTGTTGACAGCCGGGAGCCGGGTCCGGCCGCCCACTGTTGAGCACCGCGCCGCCCGCCGTCACAACTTGGTCGTCTGCGCGGTCATACGGACGAGCCGGACCGACTGGCACACCACGACGGCGAGGAGGAGAGGATGACGTACGTCATCGCACAGCCCGGTGGCCGTATTCACCGTCGGTAAGGAAGAGGCCACTGATGCCGACCTGTGGTTCCCGTTCTGACCGAAGGGACAGACCCTCAGGAAGAGAGCGTGATGGTCGTCGGCGTACCCTTCCACGCCATCCGCGCGTAGGGACACAGTGAGTTGGCCTTCTCCATCAGAGGGGTGGCCACCTCCGTGTCCACACCGGGCCACGTCACCACCAGATCGACGCACAGCAGATAGCCCCCGTCCCCCGGGTCCCGGCCGAAGCACACGGTCGCCGCGACCGAGATGAGGTCAGGATCAAGGGCCTCCTGCCGGGCCAGCAGGCTCAGCGTCCCGTGGAAACACGCGGCGAATCCGGCGGCGAACAATTGCTCGGGGTTGGTGCCCTGGCCGTCACCACCCAGCTCGGAGGGCATGCGCAGATCGAGGTCCAGGACGCCGTCGGCCGAGCGCGCCCGTCCGGACGCCCGTCCGTGCGCGGCCGCACCACCGCTGACGGTCACCGTCGTCTCATAGATGGGCGAGAACGAGTCCCCGTCGAAGTCCTTCTCGGTCGACAAGGTGGGCAACTGAATCCGCTCGGGCACGGGATGACTCCGATGTTGTCACTGCAGGGAGGGTCCGGACTACTGGATGACCGACGAGTCGTCTTGTGCGTGACGCCTACCCGGCGCCGACCCAAGAGAACACTCGACAGCCGGTCAGTCGCCGAGGGACCCGACATAGGGAGAGAGTTTGTCCGGGTTCATCACCCACATGATCCGGTCGATGCCTTCCGTGGACACATCGACGGACAGCAGGGCTACCGCGTTCCCATCGGACGAGACGAGCACCGCGGGCCGGCCGTTCGCCTCGACCCACCGGGTGTCCGCCGACGGCCAGAAGCGTGGTGCGAAGGCCGCGAGATAACGAGACACGTGAGTCCGTCCGACGACCGGGATCCGGGACGCGCCGCGGATCCCGCCGCCGTCCGAGTAGCTGACGACGTCTGCGGTCAGTACGTCCTCCAGCACCGAGAGATCGCCCGTCCGCGCCGCGGAGAGGAACACCTCCAGCAGGCGCCGGTGGGCCGTCGGGCTCACCCGCTCCCGGCGTTCGGCGGACAGGTGCTTGCGGGCCCGGCTCACCAACTGACGGGCGTTGGCCTCGTTCGTCTCCAGCATGTCGGCAACCCGCCCGTAGGGGTAGACGAAGGCTTCTCTCAGCACGTAGGCGGCGCGCTCCACGGGATTCAGCTTCTCCAGGAGCAGCAGCACCGCCAGCTCCAGGGCCTCGGCCCGCTCCGCGCCCAGTTGCGGGTCCTGCCTGGTGTCGACCGGCTCCGGGAGCCAGGGACCGACATAGGCCTCCCGGCGTACGCGTGCCGACTGGGACAGGTTGATCGCAAGTCGGGTGGTCACCGTGGTCAGGAAGGCGGCCGGCTCGTGCACGGTCGTCCGGTCGGTGTTCTGCCACCGCAGCCAGGTCTCCTGCACCACGTCCTCGGCCTCCGCGGTGCTGCCCAGGATGCGGTACGCGATGCCGAAGAGCCGCGGACGCGCGGAGATGAAGTCCTTCGTCGCTTGAGCGAGGGTGTCGCGAGGGGCACCGGCGTGCATGGAACGGTCCCTTCTGACTGGGGCACTGACCATGCTACAAAAGTGGCACACCGATTCACCTGGTGCGTGCACCGTGGCATTCACGACACCCCGCTACGGAGAGGCGATGGTCTTCACCGCGCTGCGCTCGCCGAGGAACTGCGCACCGGCGACGTCGCGGTGGTCGGCTCGCAGGAGTGTCGCCGAGGAAGGCGAGAGCGCCGGGTTCGACGGGGAGTTCTTCCGCCCGTCGGGGATCGGTACCGGAGGGCCGATGGTGCGGCACGTAGGACAGGCGCGGAGCCGATCCTGTGACACCCGCGCTTGTCACAGATCCGCCGCGCGCCTGGTCAACACCGACGTGCGGCGGTGGCTCCCGGCACACGGCCGTCATACGGCTCACGCCTCGTCGACTGTGACTCACGCCATGCCGCAGGCTGTCACAGGCCACTCTCCTGGCCGGTCAGAAGGGCATCACCACGTTCTGTACACAACGAACGTCGAACAAAGGATGCCACGTGACTGCCAACACCACCGACCGGGGTTTCTCCGGTCACGTCGCCATCGTCACGGGTGCGGGTTCCGGTATCGGGCGGGCCACCGCCGTGGCCTTCGCCCAGGCCGGCGCGTATGTGCTCGGAGTCGGCCGCCGGGAGGGCGCCTTGAAGGAGACCGCCGCGGGCCACGACAACATTGCCGTCCTGGCCATCGATGTCTGTGCCGACGGAGCACCCGCCGAGATCGTCTCCCACGCTGTGCAACAGTGGGGACGTGTCGATCACCTGATCAACAACGCCGGCGCCACAGCGGTCATGCCGCTGGCGGAGACCGAGAAGCAGGTCGTCCTCGACCTCCTGGCGCTCAATGTCGTCGCTCCGAGTCTGCTGGCCCACGAAGCCCTGCCGCACCTGCGCAAGACGTCGGGCACGATCATCAATCTCTCCAGCACCTATGGCCATCGCCCGATGGCCGGCGGCGCCCACTACTCGGCGACCAAGGCGGCCATCGAGCAGATGACGCGCAGCTGGGCCCTCGAACTCGCCGGCGAAGGGATCCGCGTCAACTCCGTCGCCCCCGGGCCCACCCGCACGGACGTCATGCTGCACGCCGGCCTCACGCCGGAGGCGGCCAACGACATGTATGCCTACGAGCGCGAGCGCATCCCCACGCATCACATCGCCTCCGCCGACGAGATGGCGCACTGGATCCTGCGCATGGCCGAACCCGCCGGACGCCACGCGACCGGCCAGGTGGTCACCGTCGACGGAGGACTGGAGCTCATCTGACACATCTGGGTGGCGCTCGGCGTCGGTGCGCGGACCTCTCCCGGGCTTCCTGCCGCCGGTCGAACGACCGGCGGCAGGAAGCCCGGGAGAGGCTACTTGCTGAGCCACAGGTCAGGGCCGAACACCTCGTAGTGGATGTCTCTGGGGCTCAGGCCGTGGGCGAGCAGGTCGGTACGGACGGCCTTCATGAAGGACAGCGGGCCGCACAGGAACGCCGTGGTGCCGGGTGCCGGGGCGAGGCGGGTGATGTCGGCCCAGCCCTTGTTGACGTGGTCACCGACGGCGTCCGGGTGATCGGTGTCCTCGTACCACACGTGCAGCGAGGCGTTGGGGAGCCGTCCGACGAGTTCGGAGAGTTCGAGCCGATGGGCGTGGTGGACGGGTGAGCGGTCGGCGTGGACGACGGTCACAGGGCGGTCCGGTGACACGGTGGCCAGGTGCTCCAGCATGGCCAGCATCGGCGTGACACCGATGCCCGCCGAGGCGAGCAGGAGCGGGCTGCCGCCCTCGGGCAGAAGGAGGTCACCGAAGGGCAGGGAGACCTTCAGGGTGTCGCCGGGCCGGGCGTGGGCGTGCAGCCACGACGAAACCTCCCCTTCGGGCACACGGCCGTCGATGGAGCGCTCCCGCTTGACGGTGATGCGCCAGGTCTTGCGGCCGGGAGCCGTGGAGAGACTGTACTGCCGTATCTGGTACGCGCCGTCGGGGAATCCGGCCTGAACGCTGACGTACTGGCCGGGAACGAACGGTTCGGTGGGCGCTCCGTCGGTGCGGCGCAGGACGATGGAAACGGTGTCCAGGGACTCCTCATGGCGTTCGGTGATCTCCATGGTCCGCCAGACGGCGCCGTCCTCGACCTGGGCCTGGGCGTACAGGCGCGCCTCCATGGCGATGAGGGCGTTGGCCATGAGCCAGTAGACCTCGTCCCAGGCGGCTGCCACCGCCGGGGTCACCGCGTCACCGAGGACCTCCGCGACGGCTCCCAGCAGGTGACGGGCGACCAGCGTGTACTGATCCGCGGTGATGCCCAGCGAGGCGTGCTTGTTCGCAATGCGGCCCAGCACCGCGTCGGGGCGCTCGTCAGGATGCTCCACGAGTGCGGTCGCGAAGGCGGCGACCGCGCCGGCGAGGGCCTCGCGCTGGGCGCCGTTGGCCTGGTTCGCGCGGTTGAACAGGCCACGCAGCAGTTCGGGACGCTCCTCGAACATGTGGCGGTAGAACAGCTCGGTGATGCTACCGAGAGAGGCTTCTACAGCGGGGAGGGTGGTGCGGACCACCTGCGCCGACTGACTGGACAGCATGCTGACTCCAAACTGGTACACAAGATGCGTATTTTGGTGTGTGGCACGGACTTGCCTGCCGTATCCGTGTCTGAACGGTTGACCGAACAGCGGCAGGATGTGTGACACCGAGTCGGATCCTGGCCGGCTGACCGCGCCGGGTGTGCGACACACTGTTGGCTCACAACGTGTCGAAGTGCGGTAGCCTCGTCCACGTGTTCCCCGGACGTCTGCCGATCCCCCGCGAGCCGGCGTTCGGGGTCACCTGATGTGGCGCCGGTCCGTTCCCTGCCGGCCTCTCCCCAAGGCCCACTTCTTGGGCCGCGTGCGGCGATCGTCCCTGATGAAGGATGTCTCATGCCTGCGATCCTGATCCACGGAGTCCCTGACACCCACCATGTATGGGACGGCGTGCGACAGCACCTGACCAGGCCCGATGTGGAAGCCTGGGACTTGCCCGGTTTCGGCGCCCCGCGCCCGGCCGGTTTCGGCTCCGCCAAGGAGGAGTACGTCGACTGGCTCATTCGACGGCTGGAGCGGATCGGCGAGCCGGTGGACCTGGTTGGTCACGACTGGGGTTGCATACTCACCCTCCGCGTCGCCTACTTGCGTCCCGATCTGGTCCGTACCTGGGCCGGAGGCAATGGGCCGATCAACTCAGAGTACGTCTGGCACCCGTTGGCCAAGATCTGGCAGGACCAGGTCGAGGGCGACCGCTTCATGAGCGAACTGCGGGCGGAGCCCTTCGCCGAAGGCCTGGCGGCCGGCTTCGACGTGCCCATCGGCCTGGCCAGGGAGATGGCAGGCCGCGTGGACGAGCCGATGAAGGACGCCATCCTCAGGCTGTACCGGTCCGCGGTCACCCTGGGGGCGGAGTGGGAGCCGGGGCTGTCCGCCGTGTCGGCGCCGTGCCTGGTCTTCTGGGGAGCGCTCGACCCCGCCTGTCAGATCGAGTTCGGGCGCAAGCTCGGCGCATCCCTGCACGCCCCAGCGGTGATCGAGATGGACTGCAATCACTGGCCGGTACTCCAGCGGCCCGCGGAGGTGGCCGAGATTCTCCAGGGTCACTGGAGCACGCAGTGAGCGGGTGACGAGCGCGCCGGCCGGATGCCCGACGCCCCGGCCGACTGGTACGCGGCCGTCGCGGAGCGATGTCCCCCTGCACCTGGGTGCCAGCCGGTGCGCGGTCTACGACAGCAGATCCCCCGGGCGCCCGCCGAGCTCCCCGCCGCCCGTCGGCTCAGGGCTTGGCCGCGCGGTACAGACCGCGGCCGACGCGGCGGACGCGTGAGGTGCCGACCAGACGGTCGAGCGTGCTGCGGACGGCGTTGATGCTGCCACTGTCGGTGTCACGGCCCAGGGCGGAGGCGACATCGCGGGCACGCACGTCGATGTCTCCGGCTTCGGCGAAGTACGCCAGAATCTGCTCGGTGAGCTTGCCGTACCTTGTCAGGCCGTCGGCACCGCCCTCACCAGCGGCAGCGGTGTGGCCGGCCGTGTGTGTAGGTGCCGCCGTCGGGGACTGCTCCACCACCGGCGGCACCGACACGGGGCCGGCTGCGGCAGATGACGGAGGCGCCCCGGGCATGAGGGCCTGAAGAGCGCTGAGGGCTCGCTGTACGGAGCCGAGGTGAGCGGTGACCGCGGACAGCTCTCTCTCCAGAGCCTGCTTCTGGATCTCCAGCCGGGCCAGATCCTCCTGAAGGCTCTCGGCGGTGATCTCGATGTTGCGAGCCGTGGGTGTCACGGAGACCATGCGTTCCTCTCGTCGTCCTCAACCCCTGTTGCGACCTCCGACCCCTGTTTCGGCGGGGCCGCCTGATGCACCGGCTCCCTCACACTGCCCAGCATCGGGGATGCTACCTGGACATCATATGCAGTGTCCCCGCCGTGGACCTCGAGGACGGCTGGTCTCGGAACACACTGATGAGTGAGTGTTTGCTTCTCGGCTGTCTGATTCATCTGGCTGAGCTCTCGCGCCAGTTGTGGGTGACTTCGTGGGTGAGGCGACGGGTCATGAGGTTGGAGGGTGTCGTATCTCGCTGGCGTGGTTGGCCGGCGGAGCGACAGCCGACACGAAAAGGCGTGGTTGCCTTCCAGGGGGGAAGCCGCTGTCGCGGTGCTTCCCTTTGATGTCACACACATGTCGACCGTTCGGTCTTCTCACGTGAGAAGTGGTGCTGAAGCACCCACCCGCTTTGCGCACGCTCCCCCCACCTGGCGAATCCCCCCGAGCAGTGTCCGTTCCCCACGCAGGAGGTGTTCCATGGATTGGCGCGACCGGGGCCTGTGTCTACGCGAAGACCCCGATCTCTTCTTCCCGATAGGCAATATCAACAGTGGTCAGGTGGTGATACAGACGGACCAAGCGAAGTCCGTCTGCCGTCGTTGTCCCGTGACGCAGCAGTGCTTGGCGTGGGCCTTCGCCGTCGGCCCGGTCGAGGGCGTCTGGGGCGGTATGACGGAAGGAGAGCGTCGCGCCGCACGACGGCGCGCGGCGCGACGGCCGGCGGTGACGAAGACAGCCGCGTGAGCGCGGGTGAAATGGGCGGGGTGGCGGCCCCGGCCCAGGACCACCCCGCCCATCTCGGCGTCCGGTCAGGCCGCCGGGGCCACCTTGATGCGCAGATCACGCTCGAACCTCCCGCGGACGTCGGAGATCACGGCGTGCCGCGCGGTGAAGCCGACCGTGCTGTGGACCGGGTCGATGGTGTGGGCACCGGCCACCCCCGCGTACGGACCGGGGTCGGCAGAGACAGCATGAGCGTGCTGAACGGACATGGTGGTGAGTCCTCGGCGATTGCTGTCTGTCGATGACACGGTGTGCCGGAGACGAAGAAGGGGCCTGCCGTGCCGCAGTGTGGACGACAGGCCCCACCCGGCGGCTCAGTGCTGCTGTGCGAGCCAGTCGGTGAACCGGGTCTCCGCGATGTGCGCGTCCGGACCGGGGAGCAGCGTGGTCTCCCGCAGCTCCGCACCGAAGTACGGCGCGTGTACGTCGGTCACGACCTCGCGCGGGTCGTTCGTGGCGGCCAGGCCCTTGCGGATCAGCTCGTCCAACTGGAACACGTCGGGGCCGGCGACTTCCACCACCCCGTCCACGGGAGTGCCGACGGCTGTGCGGCCGACGGCAGCGGCCACGTCGTCGGAGTAGATGGGCCGGATCTGGACCGGGGCCAGGCGCACGGTGTCACCGTCGGTCGCCGACTCGGCGATGCCCTTCATGAACTCGAAGAACTGCGTGGCGTGCACGATGGAGTACGGGATGCCCGAGTCCTTGATCAGCTCCTCCTGCGCCTGTTTGGCACGGAAGTAGCCGCTCTCCTGGAGCCGCTCCGTGCCGACCACGGAGAGGGCCACGTGGTGGGTGACACCGGCGTCGGCCTCCGCCTTCAGGAGGTTGGTGGTCGAAGTCCGGAAGAACTCCATGACGGCGTCGTCCGCGAAGGAAGGCGAGTTGGAGACGTCGACCACGACCGAGGCGCCGGTCAGGACCTCGGCCAGACCCTCGCCCGTGAGCGTGTTGACGCCGGTGTTGGGAGCGGCCGGCACCGCCTCGTGACCATGCTCGTTGAGCTTGGCGACCAGCTTCGAGCCGATCAGTCCGGTGCCCCCGATGACTACGACCTTCATGTGGGAAACCTCTCAGGATGGTGTGATGCCTTCTGTACCAGGAATGACCGGGTGCGCATGTTTTCTGTGACGAGGACACGGCGTATCCAGCACTTCCGGTGGATGAGAGACGGCTATTCGACGAGCTTTCCCTCGGTGGAGACCTCCGCCATGAGGGACGCGACCTCCTCCGGTACGGGGGGAATGTCCCCGCGCACTGCGCCGCCGCGACGGACCCGTACGGTCACTCGCGCGAGGGTGCGATGGCGCCGGGAACGGCCCTGATGCTGCTCATACCGCACTGAACCGAGCGTGTGTCAAAGGGCCCCGGCGACCGCCTTGCTGCGCATCAGGAAGTCCGACAGGTAACTGTCGTGGGGCACTCCGGGAGCCATCCAGTAGGTCGGGTGGCCACCGACGTACACATTGGCGATGGTGGGTTCCGCCAGCAGCGCCTCGACCAAGGCGCGGTCGCGGGTGAGGGCTGACAGTACGAGCGTGTCCCGCAGTGCGGCGGTACCGTCCGCACGGCTCCAGGGCGCCACCCATACGCAGGGGAAGGGGAGTTCGGCGCGAAGCTGGACCGCACCGGCGTCGCCGACCTGATGGACGGCGGGACGCAGGACGGCACTTCCGTCACCGAGGTCGTCGACGACGCCGTCGCCGCCGAGCCAGGCCCGGGTCCCCGCCGCCACGGACCTCAGGTAGGAGTCCAGGGCCCGTGCCCGGTCCAGCGGGCACACCGGAAGCACCGCCCGCGCATCCTGGGGCGGCAGACCGGGCAGCCGGGACAGACGGTCCGCGACGGCCTCGGCGAGCGGTGCCGGATCGCCCTCGACGAAGACGGCGGTGGCGTTGACGCACGCGGTGCCGCCCTCGTCGGCGACCGAGCCGACGATCATGTCGAGGTGCTCCCGCCAGTCGGTGTCCGCGGTGACGAGGATCTTGCTCCGGCCGGGGCCCTGCGGCAGCACCCGGGGATCGCGGGCGTACCGGGCGACCACCTCGTCGCCGCCGTACACCACCGTGCGATCGGCACCGTGGATCAGTGTGCCGGCGGTGTGGTGGTCCGTGGGCAGCAGTACCAGCTGGTCCTGCCGGACACCCGCCCGGTGCAGCGCCGCGACGAGCCGGTGCGGGGTGAACGGTTCCCGACGTGAGGGGCGCACGGCGACGCGGTAGCCGAGGGCCAGCGCCTCCAGCCACAGCCGATGGACCCCGGGATGGTTGCCGGAGGCGTTGACGGCGAACACCTCGCCCCGGCGGGCCCATACGGCTTGCCCGGTCCCCAGCGACGGGTCCCGGAGGCCGGCGCCCGCCCCGCGCGGCCTGCCCTGTTCGGCGGATGTCCGGGCCAGAGCGACGAAGCGTGCAGTGTCCCGTGTCGCGGCGCGCACTACCGTCAGCGGGGTACCGGAGGTACGGCTGACCAGGTGTTCGTACGCGCGTACGCCCAGTCCGCCGACGGTGCCGGTGGCGAACTCCTCGCCGGCCGCTCCCAACAGTGCGTCGACGTCAGCCGCCGGCACTGCCTCGGCCTCGCGCAGCGCGGCCAGCGCCCGGCCGACGTACACCGGCGGCACCAGACTCAGCCGCGCCACCTCGGCACCGGACACGTCGGCCACCGTGCTGGGCACCCGCGTCCGGTAGGGCCCGCGGGGACCCAGCGCGTCCAGGTGGACCGGCCCGGTGACCTCCTCGGCGGACGTCATCAGTACACGCCCTCGATCACTGTCTCGCCCCGTACCGCGGGCATCGGCGCCACGTCCGCGACGGCATCGCCCGCCTGACCGCCAGCCGGCCGCACGCGCACTGCCGTGTCGCGTTCCGCGTTGTTGGGGATGAGCATGGACTTGCTGACGTGGCTGACGACCACCCGGCCCCGCTCACCGAACCCGACCGGCTCCCCGGTGCCGGGGTCGACGACGGACAGGAACACGTACGGCGACACCGGGTCGAACACGCAGGGCTCCGAGGCGCCGGGACCGACCCGTTCGAGCAGCGCGGTGAGCATCATGGTGTTGCCGTACATGCCGATGAGCGGTGTGCCGGGGAAGACCTCCGTGGCCAGCAGGTGGCGAGTTTCGGGGTCCATGTGGGTGCCGCCCCAGACGATCGCCTCGACGGAGCCGTTGATCCGCTCCAGGAGGTCCTCCTCGCGGGCGAAGCGCTCCAGCAGCGGGGTGGTGGCGGCGAGTACGCCGATGTCCTGGGTCAGCAGGATCCGTCGGCACTGCTCGACGAGGTGGTCGGTGTAGGACTCGACCTCGTCGCTCCGGCCCGCGGCGACCAGCTTCTTCACCCAGCGGGGGTCCATGTCGATGCTCAGCCCCGGGCCGCCGAGGGACCCCGCCGCCCGCTGGAGCACATCCCCCACCAAGTGCGGGCCGGTCGGCGCCACGGTCAGCCACGGCCTGCCGACGGGCAGGCCGTGCTCCCGCAGTCGCCTGCTGACGTGTTCCGTGCTGTGCCGTGCCCAGTCCTCGAGCTGGACGACCCGCTTGGGCGCCCCGGTCGTCCCGCCGCTGTCGAAGACGTTGACCAGCCGGGTGCCGCCCCCGTAGCCCCGGGGGATCAGGTCCGCCACCGCAACGTCGCGCAGTTCGTCGGTCACGTCAGGGAAGAGCGCAAGGTCGTCGACGCCCTTGACGTCATGCCGCGGACAGAAACCGAACCGGCCGGCCCGGTCGAGCCAGAAGCGGGAGCCGGTCGACGGGCTGAAGTGCCAGCGCATGGCCGCCCGTACGAACTCGTCCGGGTGGACGCCGTTGAACGGTCCGGCGTCCAGGACGGAGGGGGACTCGTACATCAGGATGTTCCTTTCTCGCCGTATGAGATGGCGTATGAGGTCAGAGGGCGTCCGGTCACCGGTCGAACGGTTCGAGGGCGACGGCGGGCCGGCGGTCGAACCGTGGGGCGTGAGCGCCGGTGCTGTCGGCCAGGAATCGGCGCCCACCCCGACGACCTCGAGAACGGATGCTCGGCCGCCGTGGCCTTCTGGGTGACCGACGGAGGTCACCCACGTACTCGTCACCCGCCAACTCGCCGGACACCGCCGCCAGTGCCCGTCGCCAGTCGTCCGGCATCGGACGCAGTGATGGAAGGGGGGCTGTCAACCATGGGTCTGTACTCCTCGGTCGTCGTCCATGAGACCGGGCGGTGTCATAGGTTGTGACACCGTCGCGTCAGCACGCCGGGGCGACCGTCGGTGTCACACCTGTTCCGTCTCACCGGTCTTGACCAGGACAGCGGTTCACGCATCGTGCCGCCCTGAACAGTGGCACACCGCGACCACGGCCCACGCGGACTGCAGTGCTCGCTCGCGGCGTTCGCCGAGGAAGTGGGACACGGCCGGCCGTCGCTTGTCACACATCCGGCGGGCACCCGGTCAGGAAGGTCGAGCGGTCCTCGCGACCGGAACGACCCTGTGTCGGCGGATGAATCGCCGTCCGGACACGGTGCTATCACGGAAGGTGCGACTCAGTGTCGGAGAACTCAGAGCATGCCCACCACGGCCACGACGGGCACGGGCACGGGCACGGAACCGGCGGCGAGGACGGTCCCAGCTGGACCCGAGCGGCGAAGATGCTCCAGGACGCCTCGCCGATCACCGTTCCCGAGGGTGCCTCGGCGATGACCATCCATGTCGAGTGGGAGCCCGGCGACCCGGGCACCCCGCCGCACCGTCACTACGGCCCGGCGTTCGGTTATGTCATCAAGGGTGCCGTCCGCTTCGAACTGGAGGGCGAGCCCGAGCGCATCATCGGGCCCGGCGGCACCTTCTGGGAGCCGGGCGGTGACGCGATCCACTACCAGGACGGCAACGCCCTGGACGACGAGCGGACCGAGTTCGTCGTCACCATGATGTGCGCCCCCGGCAAGCCCATGCTCGAACTGGTCGACGAGGCGGAGCTGAAGGAACGCGCACACCTGCGTGCCCCGCGACCCACTGCCTGACCCTCGGACGGCGGGGCCCCGCGCCCGTGACATCCCGCTGACGACCGGTGCCACGGGCCGGGGGCCCCGCCGGTCGTCGGCTCCCGCCGCTGCTCCCGGCGAGGCACCGGCGTGCGACCGGGGCACCGGTCCGGAGCCCGGGGCGCCCACCGAGGACGGAGCACACCGTGTCAAGACACCTTGTTTCCGCGCACCGCACTCGAGGGCCACCGCCGATGGCATCGAGCGAGTAGGTGAGGGCCGTCGGCCCGAGCAAGCGCGATCGCCCCGGAGCCACGGTCACCGGGCGCGGTGAGCGCACCGCCAGCGGATTCAAGGTGATCACCATGGCAGCCGAAAGTGTCCTGCACCCGAGCCTCATCGTGCCGATCGGGCACGTCGAACCCGTTCCCCGCCGCATCCGGGGAATGATCGGCGGCCGGGTCGCCTTCGACACCCACCGCGCGCTGCACGTGTGGGAATGACAGGCCTGTCCCCAGTTCAGCATCCCGGTGGAGGACTTGGTGGAGGGCGTGCTCCACGACGACAAGTACACAGAGCAACTCGGGGCCGGCCCCGCGCACCGGCACACCCTTCAGGTCGGTCCGGAGCTCCGTGCGGGTGCGGCGTGGGTCTGGGGAGAGGGCGCCCCCGGATCTTTGCACGACACCGTGCGCTTCGAGTGGGAGGCGCTGGACTCCTGGTTCGAGGAGGACGAGCCGGTCTACGTCCACCCCCGGAGCCCCTATTCCCGCGTGGACGCCCTGCGGTCCAGCAGCCGCGTCCGCGTCGAACTGGACGGTGTCGTACTGGCCGAGGCCCCCGACTGCGTGAAGCTGTTCGAGACGGGCCTGCCGACCCGCTACTACCTCGACCGCACGACCGTCGACTGGTCCCGACTGCGGCACTCGGACTCCATGACCCGATGTACCTACAAGGGGACGACCAGCGGCTACGGGTCCTTCGACAGCGGCGCGGTCTCCCACCCCACGAGGACATTGCCTGGACGTACGACTTCCCGACCGTCCACGCCAACCGCATCGCCGGACTGGCGGCTTTCTGCAACGAGCATGTCGATCCGTACATCGACGATGTCCTGCTGCCGAGGCCCACCGATCCCACTCAGGCGGCCGCCGACTGACGACACCGGGAAACCGTTGAGCGATTCCCGAGCCGTTCTCGCCGACGCGTCACACATCGACTCCCGGCCCGGTCTCATGAGGTGGAAGGCCTTCCACAGAACCCGCCACCTCTCAAGGAGACAGGCCGTGAGTGACATCATTCTGGAACCCGCCGCACAGGAATTCGCCGACGCGGCCGCCAAGCCGCCGCTGCTGTACGAACTCGGCGTCGAGGGCGCCCGTAAACTGCTCGACGATGTCCAGTCCGGGCCGATCGACAAGCCCGACGTGGACGAGAAGTGGATCACGGTCCCGGCCGAGGCCGGTGACGTCCGGGTCCGCGTCATCAAGCCCCTCGGCAGCACCGGCGTCCTGCCCGTCATCCTCTACCTGCACGGCGGCGGCTGGATCCTCGGCAACGCCGGTACCCACGACCGTCTGGTGCGCGAACTGGCCGTGGGCGCGAAGTCGGCCCTGGTGTTCGTCGAGTACGACCGTTCCCCGGAGGCGAAGTACCCCGTAGCCGTCGAGCAGGCGTACGCGACCGCCCAGTGGATCACCACCAAGGGCGGCGAAGAAGGTCTGGACGGCTCCCGCCTGGTGGTCGCCGGTGACTCCGTCGGCGGCAACATGACCGCCGCTCTCACGCACATGGCCAAGCGACGCGGTGACGTGACCTTCCTGCACCAGTCGCTGTACTACCCGGTCACCGACGCCGGCCAGGACACCGAGAGCTACCGGACCTTCGCCCACGGACCGCACCTGACGGCGAAGGCTATGGAGTGGTTCTGGGACGCCTACACCACTGACCCCGCGGAGCGTGCCGAGATCACCGCGTCCCCGCTGCGCGCGACGACGGAGGACCTCCGCGGGCTGCCGCCGGCGTTCGTCGTCGTCGACGACAACGACGTGCTGCGCGACGAGGGCGAGGCGTACGCCCGCAAGCTGATCCAGGCCGGGGTGCCGACCACGAGCATCCGCTACAACGCCACTCTGCACGACTTCATGATGCTGAACCCGGTGCGTGGAACTCAGGCTTCCACCGCGGCGATCGAGCAGGCCGTTCACGTCCTGCGCAAGGCCCTCGGCACCGACTGACCTCTCGCGCGCGGTGCTTCCACGCGCAGATCCGGGCGGTTCGCCGATGCCCGCCGAGGCCGAGAAAGCCACGACGATGACCGTCACCGCCTCCCTCGCGGTCGGTGTCTCGCGCCCCGGTGAGGTCGCGAGGGTGACCAACGAGGCGGCGCAGGCCACCGCCTGAGCGGCCGGCGCCCGGCGCATCGCACCGTCGGGCGGCCGGCCGAGTAAGCGGCCGATCCCTGTCGGGGAGGAACGAGCACCGGGCCACCGCCCCTGGGAGCGCATCATGAACACGGACAAGCACGCCGCTCGTGGCCTGGCCGACATCGAGGCCCATCTGTACCGAGAAGCTCACCTCAGTACCGTCCGTCGGCGCGTGGCCGCCTTCACCGGGCAGACGGACGGGCCGACCCACGAGCAGAAGAGAGACATCGAGCTCCGGTATCCCGAAGAGCGCAAATACGCGGCTCGTATGGTGACGAAGCACATCGCCGACAGCATCGGCGCGGCCGAGGCGGCGAGCCACGTCCGCTTCGGGCGATGGCTGAGCGGCACACTGATCGCCATGACCGTGATCACCACGGTGACCTTCGTGGGTACGGCGGTCGTCATGGCGTCGGTGGCCTGAACCACTGAGGCACGGCTGCTGAAAGCGGTTGTCCCGAGACGGGCGTGCGGGCGGTGAACGCCGGGATATCGTGGCGGCCGGGAGGCGGTCATGGTGAGGGGCGGAGCACGGACCGGGCTCATCGGACGGCGGGAGGAGTGCCGGGTGCTCGACGACCTGCTCGCGCAGGCCAGGGCCGGGCGGAGCGGCGTGCTGGTGGTGCGCGGCGAGGCGGGAATCGGGAAGACCGAGCTGCTGAACCACCTCCTCGACCGGGCTGCGGGATGCCGGGTCGTCAAGGCGGCCGGCGTGCAGTCCGAGATGGAGCTCTCCTACGCCGGGCTGCATCAGCTCTGTGCCCCGCTGCTGTCCCATCTCGACGATCTTCCCGAGCCGCAGCGCGACGCCCTGGGCACAGCGTTCGGGTTGCAGGCCGGTGACGCGCCCGACCGGTTCCTGGTCGGCCTGGCTACCCTGAGCCTGTTCGCCGCGGCCGTCGGCGACGAGCCGTTGCTCTGCCTGGTCGACGACGCGCAGTGGCTGGACCGTGTGTCGTCGCAGACGCTGGAGTTCGTCGCGCGCAGGCTGCTCGCCGAATCGGTGGTGCTCGTCCTGGCCGTCCGTGAGTCCGGCTCCCGCGCGATCCTCGCCGACCTGCCGGAACTTCCTGTGCGTGGACTGAACGAGCACGAGTCCCGCAGACTCCTCGGCTCGGTCGTCACCGGCCCGCTCGACCCGAGCGTGCGGGACCGCATCGTCGCCGAGACGCGCGGCAACCCGCTGGCCCTGCTCGAGCTGCCACGAGGTCTGACCGCCGTCGAGATGGCCGGAGAATTCGGCGGACTCGCGTCCCGGCCGCTCTCCAGCCAGATCGAGGCGGGCTTCCTCCGCCGCATCCGGTCGCTCCCGGCACAGGCGCAGCAGTTGCTGCTCATCGCCGCCACCGAACCGGTCGGTGACGTGTCGTTGCTGCGGCAGGCCGCCGAGCGCCTGGGTATCTCCGTGGACACCGCCGTCACCCACGCCGAGGCGTCGGGACTGATCACGCTCGGCACCTGGGTGCGCTTCCGCCACCCTCTGGTCCGCTCCGCCGCGTACCGTGCCGTCGGCGTCAGGGAACGCCGGCGCGTGCACAGAGCCCTGGCCGACTCGATCGACGCGAGCCTCTATCCCGAACGCCGGGTGTGGCACCTCGCCAGCGCGACGACGGTACCCGACGAGGCCGTGGCCGCCGAGCTGGAGGGATCCGCCGACCGGGCGCACGCGCGCGGCGGAATCGCGGCGGCCGCCGCTTTCCTGTACCGGGCCGCCGAACTGACCCCGGATCCCGTACGCCGCGGAGCCAGGGCACTGGCCGCGGCGCGGGCCAAGTTCCAGGCAGGAGCCTTCGACTCCGCGCGCGGACTGGTCGACGTGGCGGAACTGAGCCCGCTCGACGAGGCAGGAGCCGCACAGGCGACTCTGCTACGAGGACAGATCATGTCCGCGGCCAAGAGCGCCAGCGCCGGACTGCCGCAACTGCTCGCAGCGGCCGAGCGGCTACAGCCGTTCGACCCCCGACTCGCCCATCAGACGTACCGGGACGCCATCTACGCGGCCCTGACCGCGGGCCGGCTGGCCACGGGCGGCGTCCGCGATGTCGCCGAGGCGGTGCTGAGCGTCCGGGGCGACGCCCGTACGGCGAGCCGCGAGGATCTCCTTCTGACCGGTCTCGCCCGGGTGATCACCGAGGACTACTCCGTGGGCGTACCGCTCATCCGGGAGGCTGTGGCCGCGTTCCGGAAGGAGGGACACTCGCGGGAGGATGGTCTGGGGTGGCTTCCCCTCGTGTGCCGCATGGCCCACAACACCTGGGACTTCGCCAGCTGGTCCGAGCTCTCGGCGCGGCTGGTCGACCTCGCCCGCGGCAGCGGAGCGCTGGCCGTACTGCCCTCGGCCCTCCTGCTGCGCCTGTCGAACCTGGTGTTCGCCGGCGACCTCCGCGGGGCCGACTCCCTCGCCGTGGAAGCGAACGCGATCGCCGAAGGCACGGGCAGCAGCTTCTTCGCGCACTACGGAGCACTCGTCGTGGAGCCCTACAAGGGACGGGAGTCCACGACCCGGCAGGCGATCGAAGCCGTCACGCACGACCGTCTCCTCCGAGGCGAGGGCAAGGTGACGACGGCCACCCAATGGGCGACGGCGGTCCTTTACAACGGCCTCGGCCGGTACGAGGAGGCCTACGCCGCCGCCGAGCGTGGTTGCGAGAACCCGCAGGAACTCGGGCTCTCCCTCCAGTCCCGGGTGGAACTCGTCGAAGCGGCCGTACGCCTGGGGCGGACCGCGCCTGCGGCCGAGGCCGCCCGGGTGATCGAGAAGATGGCCCGGGCCAGCGGAACCGACTGGGCACGGGGCATCTCCGCCGCCACCCGGGCCCTGGTGAGCGACGGGCAGACCGCCGAAGACCTGCACCAGGAAGCGATCGGGCACCTCGACGAGGCGAAGACCCGGATGGACAGTGCCCGGGCACGGCTCCGCTACGGTGAGTGGCTTCGCCTCGGACAACGACGGGAAGACGCCCGCTCCCAACTGAAGGAGGCGTACGAGATGCTCAGCGAAGCCGGTGCCGAGGCATTCGCGGAGCGCGCGCGACGGGAACTGCAGGCCGCCGGAGTGAAGGTACGCAAACGTGCCTCGGCGACCCCGGTGGCTCTCTCCGCGAAAGAGGTCGAGATCGCGCGACTCGCGCAGGCAGGCCTCACGAACCCGGAGATCGCCGCCCGGCTGTTCCTCAGCCCCCACACGGTCGAATGGCATCTGCGCAAGGTGTTCGCGAAGCTCGGGGTGTCCTCTCGCAAGGAGATCGGATCGATCCCGCTCGACACCATCGCGGCGACGTCCTGACCACCCTTCAGGCGCCGGACGTGTCCGGCTCCGCCGGCGGAGTGGGTACGGTGACGATCGCGACCTTGCCCATCAGCATGTGGTGAACAGGACACCTTCCGGCGGCCGCCAGCAACCGCCGGTGCTGGTCTGGCTCCCGATCACCAGTCAGCCCGATGTTCTTGACCGTGCGTCCCTCGGCCCCGAAGCGTACGGCCACGTCGATACGTTCGAGCCGTCGGCCGTGCCGGTCGGCCAGGGCCCGCACGGCCATCGACGTGCAGGACCCCGGCGCGGCCCGCAGCGGTTCTCCCGGGGGTGGGACCCGTGTCGGCGCCGATGGGCTCGGGTCCGTCGGCCGCCGTGGAACTCGTCCCCTCATGCACAGACCGAGCGGGGACCGTACCTGTGACAGGCCGTCCGCCATGGCTCACAGCACCGTGCGCAGGAGCCTGCGGGAGGTGATGCCGAGCTTGACGTACACCTTGCTCAGGTGCCATTCCACGGTGTGCGGGCTGAGGAACAACTGCGCGCCGATCTCGGAGTTGGTGAGCCCGTCCCTGGCCAGCCGCGCGATCTGGGTCTCCTGGGCGGTAAGCGTCGCCGAGGTGTCATCACCACGTCGGGCCACCGTCTCCCCGGTGGCCCGCAACTCGCGGACGACACGCTCGGCGAACGCACCCGCACCGAACCGTGTGAACAGTGCGTGGGCCTCACGCAACTGCTCCCGGGCGTCGACGCGACGGCTCTCCCGGCGCAGCCACTCCCCGTACAGCAGATGCGCCCGTGCCAGCTCCGCCGCGACCCGGGTACGTCCGAGCCGTTCGATCGCCTCGCGGTACAGCTCCTCGGCCGCGTCGCCCTGGCTGAGCAGGGCCCGGGAGCGTGCCTGGACGCCCAGCGCCCAGTCGGTCGCGGCGGCGTCCGTGGTCCGGGCCAGCCGGTCCAGTGCGGCCTCGGCCGCGTCGTGGCGACCGCTGCGCACCGCGGCCTCCACCAGTTCGACAAGCCCCCAGTTGGCAGTGACCAGGTCGTGCGGGTGCGCGCTCGCCGGCAGGGCCGCGTCGAACGCTTCCTCGTACCGGCCCAGACCGTTGTGGAGCACGGCTTCGGCACGTCGTGCGACGGCCACGCCGATGCCCTCACCGCGGCTCACGGCGTCTTTCATGCCGGTCTCGATCAGTGGGGCGGCTTCGTGCGCGCGTCCCTGCCAGGCGGCGAGCGTCATCGTTCCGTACGGCACGACGTTGTTGCCCGCCGATTCCTGCACTCGGACGATCTCCGCCACGAGGAGCGCGGCCGCGTCCAGTTCACCGGCGCAGGTGTGGACGACGACCCGCGAGTGGAGCGCGAGCGGCAACTCGGTCAGCGCGCCGACGGCGCGGGCGGTCCGCACATGCCGGGTCACCAGCTCCGTCCATGCCTCGTCGTCCCATATCTCGGCCGCCAGCGCCGAGGCCGGCCACGACCAGCGCAGGACCGATTCCGGGTCGGTTTCCTCGCGGAACGCGCGCACCGCGTGGCGTGCGGCGGGCACCGCCTCGCGGTACCCGCCCGTGAACCGAGTGGCCAAGGCGTTCAGCAGCAGATCGACGCTGCGTGGCGGCCTCGTGCTGTCCGGCAGCGTTCGCTGGGCCGCCGCCGCCACCTCGCGCGCGTCCGCGCCGGAGGCGAGGCGCCCGGCGAACATGGCGGCCGACAGGGTGTCCAGGAAGGTCTCGCGGGCCAGACCGGCATCGAACGGCACCAGACGCTGCGCGGTGGCCAGCAGCATGGGGAGTGCCTCGTCGACGCGACTGGAGGCGAAGGCGATCTGGGCCTGGACCAGATCCGCGCGGGCGCGGTCGTGTTCGTCCAGCACTCCGGTGCGGGCCAGCGCCAGCAGATCGCGTGCCGCGGTGGGCGCGCCGGCGCGGAGTTTCGCCTGCGCCCCGGCGAGGGCGCGAGCCGCCTTGCGCCGGGGGTGGGGCGTCAGCACGGCCGCGTGGGCGAGGAACGTGGCCGCCGCGGCGAGGCCGCCTCGTGCCAGCGCCCGGCCGGCCGACGACTCCAGCTCACCGGCGATGGCCTCGTCCGGCCGCACCGTCGCCCGCGCCAGGTGCCACGCCCGGCGGTCGGGGTCGAGGGCGGGGTCGGTCACCTCAGCCAGGACACGGTGGGTCTCTCGAAGCTCCGCGAGCCCCGCCGACCGGTAGACGGCGGAGCGCAGGAGCGGGTGCCTGAAGCGTACGAGAGCCCCGACGGAGAGCAGCCCCGCCGCCACCGCCGGGCCGTCCGCGCCCGGACTGATGTCCAGCCGCTCGGCGGCTCGCCGGAGCAGCGTCGCGTCACCGACCGGCTCGGCGGCGGCGATCAGCAGCAGTCGCCGCGTGTCCGCCGGCAGCGACTCGATCCGCGCGAGGTAGCTCCGCTCGATGCGGCCGGTCACCGGTCCGGGGCCGGGCTGGCCGAGTCCGTCGGCCGGGTCCGCGTCGAGCGGGCCGTGGGGGAGTTCCAGCAGTGCGAGGGGGTTGCCGCGGGCTTCGGCGAGGACGCGGTCGCGGATCCGCTCGTCCATCGGGCCGTCGGCCGCCGCGCTCAGCAGCGCGCGGGCGTCGGTCGTGTCGAGGCCGTCGACCGTCAGCTCGGGCAGACCGGCCAGCTCGTCGCGTCCTCGCTGCTCGCGGGTGGCGAAGACCAGTGCCAGGGGCTCGGCGAGCATCCGCCGCGCCACGAACGCCAGGGTCTGCGCGGAGACCCGGTCGAGCCACTGCACGTCGTCCATGAGGCAGAACAGCGGTCGCTCGGCGGCCACGTCGGTCAGCAGTCCGAGGACGGCCAGACCGACCAGGAACCTGTCCGGAGGGGGTCCCGCACTGATCCCGAACGCCGTGGCCAGCGCTTCCTTCTGCGGAGGCGGAAGGAAGTCGGCGCGTTCGAGAAACGGGGCGCACAGCTGATGCAGACCGGCGAACGGAAGTTCCATCTCCGACTCGGCACCCGCCCCACGCGCGACGCGGTACCCCGCGACGCGCGCCGCCAGGTGATTCAGCAGAGCGGACTTCCCGATCCCGGCGTCACCCCGCAGGACCAGTACGGCGCTGCGTCCGGCCTCCACCTTCGAGACCAGCTCTTCGAGTGCGTCGCGCTCGCGGCGCCGACCACGCAGCTGTCCCGGCCCGTTCCCGCTGCTCACCCTGACCTCTGCACGCGGCGAGCATAACAACCCGGTGAACGGGCCGGGTCGTTGAGCGAAGGGGCGCGCGGGCGCAGGCCCGGCCCAGCGGCCTCCGCTGGGCCGGGTCGACGTGGTAGCGCGCAGCCTGCGGAGGCGGTCGGTCAAGACCGATCGGCAGGGGACGATCGGACAGCGGGCCCGTATGTGACGGCTTCGGGAATATTTTCGGCGTGGAGTGCGCCATGTTGACGGGCCCCACGGTGCGGGGCCGGCCCGGGTATTGTTGAAGGAATCGTTCCAACAACGTTGCGGGAGCCCTCACTTCCCGGATTGCCCAAGGAGCTGCGTCGCATGATCGCCGGCCCGCTTCCCGATCTGGTCGGTCGGCAGGACGCGTGCGCGGCGCTCGACGACCTGCTGGCAGGCCTGCGCGAAGGCGGGTCCCGGGTGCTGGTGGTCCGTGGCGAGGCCGGCATCGGGAAGTCGGTGCTTCTGCAGTACGTGGCCGCGCAGGCGTCCCGGGTGAGGTTGACCTGGGCGCACGGCATCGAGGCCGACATGGAACTGCCCTACGCGAGCCTGCACCAACTGTGCGCGCCGTTCCTGGACGAGCTCGACGAGCTGCCGGGACCCCAACGCGACGCCCTTCGCGTGGCGTTCGGGATGGCGGCCGGAGACCCACCCGACCGCTTCCTGGTCGGTCTCGCCGTGCTCACTCTGCTTACCCGGGCCTCGGAGGCCCGGCCGGTACTCGTTCTGGTCGACGACGCGCAGTGGCTGGACCAGGTGTCCCTGCAGACCCTCGAGTTCATGGCCCGTCGACTGTTCGCAGAGGCGGTCGCCATGGTGTGCGCGGTGCGTGACCCCGAGGGACAGACGGCGCTCAAGGGTCTGCCGGCGCTGCGGATCGGCGGTCTCGACACCGCCGCGGCCGGCGAACTCCTCGAGGCCACCGTCGGCGGACGGCTGGAGAAGCGGGTCCGGGACCGGTTCGTGGCCGAGATGCACGGCAACCCGCTCGCCCTGCTCGAATTCTCCCGCGGTCGTAGCGCCGCCGAACTGGCGTACGGCCTCGACTCGTCGGGCTACCCGAGTGTCCAGGGGCCGGTAGCCAGCCGAGTCGAACGAGACTTCACCAGTCGCCTCGGTGCGTTGCCGCCGGCGACCCGGAGCCTGTTGCTGATCGCGGCGGCGGAACCGGTCGGTGACGCGCGCCTGCTGGCCCGCGCGGCCGCCTCGCTCAAGATCACCCCTCATGCCGCACCGGCCAAGGCAGCCGGTCTGATCGAATTCGGTGAGAGCGTCCGGTTCCGGCACCCGCTGGTCCGTTCCGCTGTCTACCACGGAGCCGAGCCCGAAGAGCGCCGAGCGGTACACCGGGCGCTAGCCGAAGCCACGGACCCGGTCCTGGACCCCGACCGGCGTGCCTGGCACGCCGCGCAAGCCGCCGACGGGCCGGACGAGGAGGTCGCCGCGGGCCTGGAGCAGGCCGCCGACCGCGCGCGGCAGCGCGGCGGCATCACCGCCGAGGCGGTACTGCTGGAGCGCGCGGCCGAGGTGACACCGGACCCGCAGCGGCGGGGCCGTCGAGCCCTCGCCGCCGCTGAGGCGCACTTCTCGGCCGCGGCGCCCGACCGGGCCACGGAGCTCGCGACGGTGGCCGAACTATGTCCCCTGAGCGCTCTGAACCGCGCCCGACTGGCACGCCTGCGCGCGAGAATCCTTTTCGCCCGCAGCCGCAGCGACGAGGCGGCGCCGCTGCTCCTGGAGGCCGCCGCGCAGTTCACCGCCGCTGGGTCCCCACTGGCCCGGGAGACGTACCTGGAGGCCATCAGCGCGACCATCTTCGCGGGTCGCGTCCACGGGCCGACAGGTGCCCGTGCCGCCGCGATCGCGGCCCGCGGGTCCGGGGCGCCCCCCTCGGGCTCCAAGGCCGCCGATCTCCTCCTCGACGGGGTGGCCGCGGTCCTCACGGACGGTTATGAGACCGGTATCCCGGCACTGCGCGACGCGCTGGATCTGCTCACGCACGAGGAACTCGGCACCCGGGAGGCGACCGTACGCTGGTTGCTGCTCGCCCCGGTCGCGCTGGAGGCGTTCATCCACTACGCCTGGGACCTGCACGCGTGGGACACGCTGTCGAGTCGCGCGGTGCGGCTGGCCCGCGACATCGGCGCGCTCGGCGCACTGCCACCGGCCCTCGTCTACGCCGGCGGGGTGCACATCCACTACGGCGACTTCGCCGAGGCGGACCGGATGATCGACGAAGCCGACGCGCTCTCCGCCGCGACCGGCCACGCCCCGCACAAGTACGCGACGCTGGTACTGGCCGCGTGGCGGGGCGAGGCGGACGTCGCCACCAGCATCATCGAAGAAGCCAGGCAGCAGGCCGAACGACAAGGCGAGGTGTCCTTGCTGGGAGCCATGGGCTACATCCAGGGCGTCCTGTTCAACGGGCTGGCACGCTATGAGGAGGCGCTGGAGGCCGCCCGCACGGGCATCGAGCACGACGGATTCAACTTCACTGGCCTGTCGCTGGTCGAACACGTCGAGGCCGCCACGCGGTGCGGTGAGCTCGACCAGGCGCGCGCCTCACTTGCCCGGCTGGTCGAACTCACCCGCGCCGCCGACTCCGGATGGGCCCGTGGCGCCAGCGCCCGCAGCCAGGCTCTTCTCACCGATGGCGACGAGGCCGACCGCCTGTACCGGACCGCGATCGAGGAGTTCGGCCGCGGCAGTGTGGCCGTGGAGGTGGCGCGCACCCACCTGTTGTACGGCGAGTGGCTGCGCCGCAGCCATCGCCGTACGCCGGCCCGGGAGCACCTGCGCACGGCTCACGAGATGTTCGACGGCATGCGGGCGCACGCCTTCGCCGAGCGGGCCGGCCGGGAACTGCTCGCCACCGGCGGGCACGCCAGGGTACGGGAGAACAAGCCGACGAGCGTCCTCACCCCGCAGGAATCGCAGGTCGCGACGCTCGCCGCCGACGGCATGACGAATGCACAGATCGGCGCGGAGCTGTTCATCAGCCCACACACCGTGGAGTGGCATCTCCGGAAGGTGTACACGAAGCTCGGGATCAACTCACGTCGCGCGCTGCCGGGTGCCTTGGTGAGCACCCCGGTCACGGAGAGCCGGGACGAGGAAGGCGAGCAGGGCCTGGCCGGGTGAGTCGAAGGTGTCGGCGATCTGGCGCAGGTGGTCCTCGCCGTGCAGGTGGACGGACGTGCCGCCTGGGCGGAGGTAGGTGCCGACCGCGACGGTGGTGTGGCCGTCGTGGGCGTGGGGTGGATGAGGAGGTGGCCGTTGCGGATGCCGTCGTGGATCTTCTGCGCCTGGTTGGGGACCTCGCGGATTTCGTTGCGGGTGCACCAGGGCATCGGGTGGTTCGGCCAGGTCCATTCCTCGTCGATGGTCTCCTGGAGCCGAGGAGTGATGTCGACGGTGATGCCTTCGGCGGTCAGGTGCCTGGTGGCGTCGGCGGCCCAGTAGGGCTCCTCGTGATCGATGCGGGCCAGGACCAGGATCGATGGGACGGTTGTGCAGTGCCGTCCTCAGCGGGCCTGGGCGTGGGCACACACGGCGAGGTGCACGTCGCCGCCGTGATCTCCCCGCTCGGGAAGATTTTGGGAACGGAGTCCTTTCCGGCCACAGCGGCCGGCCACCGACAGTTGCTCGTCTGGGCCCAACAAACGGGGGACGGTGCGCCGGGCCGGTGTGGAGGGCGCCGGCACCTTCGGCGCGGGTCTGTCCCGGTACCTGCTGGCTCAGCACGTCGAGGTGTTCAAGGTGAACCGGCCCGACCGGTCGGCCCGCCGTCTGCTCGGCAAGTCGGACCCGCTCGATGCACAGGCTGCCGCGCTGGCCGTGCTCAGTGGTCACGCCCGGGCACGGGCGAAATCCGGCGACGGCCCCGTGCACAGCGCCCGGATCTACAAGCTCGCCAAGGACTCCGCGGTCAAGGCCCGCACCCAGGCGATCAACCAGCTCAAGGCCGTTCTGGTCGTCGCCGACCCCGTGTTGCGGGAACGGCTGTCGAGCCTCGGCAACGCCGAGCTGTTCCGCACCTGCGCGCGCCTCGGCCCACCCGATGGTGGGGGAGACGAGGACGCGGTGACCCAGGCCACCCGCATGACGCTGCGCATGCTCGCCGAGCGCATCCAACAGCTCACCGGCCAGATCGACGAGCTGAACCAACGCCTGACCCGGCTCGTCGAACACCACGCCCCGGAAGCCGCCAGGTCCGGAACACGATCCGGACCCAGATCTCATGCCGACGGGACGAAGGCGTCGTCGCTGTCGGCATGCCAGCTGCATGTCATCCGTAAGTACTTCCACACATACGCGAGTACGCCGCCCCAGGGCGTAAATGACGCGATCTGCCCGCGATCTACGACGTGGGACCTGACCGCACCGGACGCCGCGAAGGCGCTACGGCAGCAGCTGGTGCTCCATGGCGAAGACAGCCACACCGGCCCGGGTGCGCCGCCCGGTCTTGTCGTAGATGTGTGCCAAGTGGTGGCCCACCGTGCGGTCCGAGATGAACAGGCGCTCACCGATGCGCTGGTTGGTCAGCCCCCGGGCGGCCAGTCTCAACACCTCCACCTCGCGATCCGTCAGCCCGGCCGGATGACCGGGGCGCGCGGGGCGCAGACCGGCCGCGCGCAGGACGACGGCACAGGCGGCGGAATCCAGGGCACCTGCCCTGGCCTGCTCCTGGAGCAGCGCGGCAGCAGCCTCGGGCGAGTGACTGTCCCGGTGCGCCCTCGGTTCGGTCAGCGCGGCGAACACATCGGCGGCGGCGAGAATCCGACCGGCGTACGACAGGTGGGACGCATCCGTGCCGCGGTGGTAACCGCTGCCATCCATCCGCTCATGATGGGAGGAGGCCAGGGCGGCGAGCGGAGCGAGCAGGGGGACGCGTTCCAGCGTCCGCTGTGTCCAGTACGCGTGGAGCCGTACCCGCTCGGTGTCGGCCGTGCTCAGCGGACGTCCGCTGTCCCAGACGTCGGCGGAGACGGTTGCCCGCCCGAGGTCGTGCAGCAGCGCGGCGCGGTGCAGACGCTCGACCTCGGCCGCCTCCATACCGGCCAGCCGGGCAGCCTCGGTCGCCAACCGGGCGACATGCTCACTGTGACCGATCAGCCACCTGCTCTTCAGATCGACGAACCGGCCCAGCAGCGCGCACAGTTCGGTGACGTCCGCGACGGGAGCCATGACGACGGGCCGGGGTTCGAGCGCCAGCACCCCGGCGAGGGCGTCGGGCACGCGCAGCGGCGCCAGCACGGTGGTCGCCGACTCCGTGAAGGCCGTGGCGAGAGCAGGATCGAGATGACCGCCGGCCCGTCGCTCCACCGCCAGCGTCGCCGCGAGTGCTCCACCCGTCGCATGAGCCAGTACGGCCTGCTCGGCGACGTGCACGACGCGCGCGGACAGGCACACCCGGGCGCCCTTGCGGCCGTGCGGGATGCCCAGCCCGTCCCAGCGTTCGTAGACGTCGTCCAGTGCCGCGAGGGTGTCCGCGCCCAGTCCCAGTCCCTCGCCGAGTACCCGGCTCGTCTCGCAGCCGTTGCGCATGGCCTCCACCCCGGCGGTCGGCAGCACCTCGGCCAGAACACCGGCCAGCCGGTCGGCTGCCTGCCGGGTCCAGCCGCCCAGCCGGTGCAGCTGTTCCGCCATCGGTGTCCCGTCAGCCGGATCAAGGTGTTTCATGGCCCGCTGGAAAGCGACCTCGTCACCGAAGAGAACCGCCAGTTCCGATGCGTAGGACGTGCAGCCGACGGAACGCAGCAGGGCCGTCTCGTAGACGGTGCGGCAGGTCTGCGCATCCAGAGCGAGCACGTCGCGCGCGAACACGGTCGCCACCGCACACGTGCGCAGTCCTTTCTCCACGGGCATACCGGCCGCCATGTCGGTGGTCAGGGAGAACGCCGCCAGTACCTCCGCGACCCGGAAAGTCTGCATTCACCACAGGCTAGTGCCTGCCCGGAGCCGGCGGGCAGGCGGCACCGGGGCGCGTATAGGTCGATCAGCCGATGCGGTCGGTGCCGACCGGCGGAAACGATGGGGGAGTCGCGGAACACGCGTCGCGGCCCGGCCGCTCACCCGTACAGGAGAACAACGATGACCAGTCACGCCGTCACGAACACAGACACCGGCACCGGCGCCCTCGTGCGCGCGCTCTACGGCTGTCTCGCCGAAGGAGACATCGACGGGCTGCTCAACGGTCTGCACGAGGACATCCAGTGGGTCGTCCCGCCGGGCCTGCACTACGGGGGCACCTACCGGGGCCGGGACGCCGTCCTGAACAACGTCTTCGCTCGTTTCACCACGGAGTGGGCGGGCTTCGCCGTGCAGCCCGCCGAACTGGTCGCCACCGACGACACGGTGGTGGCGCTGGGGCACTACAGCGGCACCAACCTGTCCACAGGCAAGCCGATGCGGACCAGGTTCGCCCATGTCTGGCGCTTCGAGAACGGGGTGCCCGTGCATTTCGAGACCATCCCCGACACCCACACCATGACGCGTGCCATGTGACGCCCGCCCCACTGAGCAGAGGTGAGCAGGCAGTGAGCCACGGATGACCTTCCCGGCCGGGTGCGCGTGAACCTCGGCTCCCCTCTGCCCGTCCTGCCCGCCCCGGCAGAGGCGTTTTCATGGTTCGACACCACACAGGACAGATGCACAGATGACTGGCACCACGTCCGAGGGACCGGCGGCCGGGCTGCCGTCCTCCTTCTCCCACACCGCTTTGAGTGTCGATGACATGGAAGCGGCGGTGCGGCGGTTCGCCGACGTCTTCGGTGTCTCCTTCACGACACCCATGACACCTGTCTTCCCGTACGTGCGAGACACTGCCGGCACCGCACAGCAGGCCGTGCGGACGTGCGTGTCCCTCACCCAGGAGCCCTACTTCGTCCTGGTCGAGGCACAGGACCGGGAAGCGGACGTGCACGCCAGGAGCCAGGTCGGCTCGCTCGCCTGCTGGGGCTGGTGGGAGGAGGACACCACAGCGCGGCTGCGGCACCTGCGGGCGCAGGGCGTGGGAATCGCCGCGACCTACGCCGCCGGGCCCGACACCCCGCCCGCCATGATCGTCACCGAACGGGACCTCTGCGGCACCCGGCTGTGCTACCTGGGCGCCGAGCTGAGGAACGAGTGGGCCGCCCAGGTCGAGCGGGAGCACGAAGGCGGCCCGCTGCCCGAGTCGTACTACCACGTGGGCATGGTCGTACCGGACATCGACAAGGCGATCGAGCGGTGCGCCGCCGTACTCCAGGTGCCGTTCACCGAAGCGGCCTGGACGGAGAGTCCCCACCAGCGGGAAGGCGACGCCGTCCACACGCCCTTCCGCCAGCAGGCCCTCTCCCGTACCCGCGAACCGTACGTCGCGCTCGACCGGCTGCCCCTCACGGCTCTGACCGCCCCGTCGGTGCGGCGGACCTGGGGCGGTCCGGCGTACTTCTCCGACCGGGCCAGCGCATCCGGCTCGAACTGGCCGGTGGCGCCTTGGCACCCGCAGCCCTGGGCCTGGACGCCGCCCAGCGCCTGAAGATCCTCCTCGCCGCACGCAACGGTGAGGCGACTCTGGTCCGGGCGGTGCTCGCGGCTCACCGACTCGGTGCGGGGCTGCTGGTCACCGGGCCGGACGGCACCGAGGGCCGCCTCGTGGACGGTGACTCGCCGGTCCTGCGTCTGCGGTCGGACGGCTGGCACCGGCCGGCGGGAGGCGCGGCGGAGCCGACGCCGCCCGCGGAGGGCCACACCACCGCAGCCACTCTCTCGCCGGCCTCCTTGATGGTTCTCCGGCAGGAGGTGGCCGCCGCACTGCGACGCCTGGGCCGCACCGATGGCCCGGTGCCCACGTCGGAGATCCTCCGCCTCCACCGGGAGCTGCCGACCGAGCTTGTCGGGCGGTCGCTGCGGGCGCGAGGTGAGGCGATCGCGGAGGCCGTCCGGTCGGGGAAGCCCCGAGGGAGCGCGTGGTGAAGCCCCACGGGGCGACCCTGTCCAGGGCCAGAGGCACGTCCGACGGACTCCGCCGCCGTGACCGCGACAGGCCACCGTGTCCGGCCGGCGGAACCAACGCGGCACAGCCGGCGCGGACACGTAACCGTCCAGGGACGGCTTCGACCGTCCTGCGGGATTGCCCGAGTAACACGCCGCGAACGCGGGCCTGGCCTCTGTCTTCCGAGAGACAGAGGCCAGGCCCGCGTGAACTGCCAGCAGGGTGTGGGTGTGGGTCAGGCCGGGTCGCCGCAGTTGTTGAGCCAGGAGGAGACCGCGCCCGTGTCGGACACCGTCAGGTAGTCGTCCCGGTAGTCGTCGGCGTTCATGTCGGCGAACCGGACGTGGTCGCCGTCGACGCCGACGCCGGAGGCGATCTGGCCGCGTTCGATCCAGCCCGGTGTGTCGCCGGTGTCGCCGCCGGTGTTCAGCCAGGCGCGCACCGCGCCCTCGTCGTTCACCACGAGGTAGTCGTCACGTCCGTCACCGTCGACGTCGGCGAACTGGATGTGCGACGCGTCCGCCCCGACTCCGGAGGCGATCTCACCGCGCTCGATCCAGCCTGCCGTATCACCGGTGTCACCACCGTTGTTCAGCCAGGCCAGAACCGATCCGTCGTCCTGGAGGACCAGGTAGTCGTCCTTTGCGTCACCGTTGATGTCAGCGAAGACAATGGGCAGTTCTCCCGAGCCGACGCCGGAGGCGATCTGGCCGCGTTCGATCCAGCCTGCCGTGCCGCCGGTGTCGCCGCCGGCGTTCAGCCATGCGCGCACCGCGCCGCCGTCCGTGACGACGAGGTAGTCGTCGCGTCCGTCCCCGTTGACATCGGCGAACTGCACCTCGGCGGGATTGGCGCCGACGCCGGAGGCGATCTGGCCGCGTTCGATCCAGCCCGGCGTGTCGCCGTCGTCGCCGCCATTGTTCAGCCAGGCGCGTACCGCGCCCTCGTCGTCGAGCACGAGGTAGTCGTCGCGTCCGTCCCCGTTGACGTCGGCGAACCGGATCTGCGACGCGGTGGCCCCGACACCCGAGGCGATCTGACCCTGGGGCAGCCAACCGCCCGCCACGGAGCAGCCGGTTCCTCCGGCGGGCGGCTGCGGAGCGCTCACCCAGCCCGCGAGCACGGCGCGCCGGATCTCGCCGTGGAAGACATCGGCCATCTTCTCGTAACCGGTGTCGTTGGGGTGGAGCCCGTCGGAGAGGTCGGCGGTCGTGAGGGCGCTCATGTCCGCCACGAGGACGTGTTCGCCCGCGTTTCGTCGACGCTCGACGACCTCCGCCAGCTTCTCGTTGTACGTGTCCATCCGGGCCTGCACGGTCGTGTTGGACGCCGGACCGACGGTGGCGACCACCAAGGTGACACCGGGCAGCCGCGTGACGATCCGGTCGATCAGGGAGTCGAGCCGGTCGGGTGCGCTCTCCGGCTCGGACGGCAGGTTCATGTCGTTGGTGCCGATGTCCAGCGTCACGACATTGGGCCGGTAGCTGGACAGCACGGTGTCGGTGATCCCGGCGATCTGGTTGATCACCCAGCCGGGGTGCCCTTCGTTGTCGGTGTCGGCCAGACTGCCCGAATTCTGGGTGCCGACGAAGTCGACGGTGTGACCCGAGCCCTTCAACGTGTCGTAAAGCGCCGCACGGTAGCTGGAGGAGGTCGAGCTGCCGGTGCCGTACGTGATGGAGTCGCCCAGCGGCAGCACCCGCAGGTTGGTCGCGGGAACACTCGCCGGTGCCACCCCGCTCTCCGACTGGATCCAGCCGCCGATCGGAGCGGTCTTGAGGGCGTCGCTGTAGGTGCTCTCGTCACCGCCGGTGACGATGCCGTGGATGGTGCCCTGCCAGTAGACCCCGGCGCCGGAGTCGCCCAGTGCCGATACCCCCAGCCCGACGCTGGAGAGGATCATCGCGGTGTCGCCCGGACCGACCTCGGGGACGTGCGTGCCGGTGTCGCTCACCCGGGCGGTCGCCACCCGCAGCAGCCTGGACTCGGAGGGCGCCCCGGGCGTGGTGGACGTGGGCCCCCAGCCCCGGAAGGACACGTTCTCGTTGACCGGTGGTACGTCGGTGGAGTACTTCACCACCTGGTCGGGGCGGGCGTCACTGGTCAGCTTCAGCAGCGCCGCGTCCTGGTCCGCGTGACGCCGGATGCTCGCGACGTCGTGTCGCGTCCCGGCGCGCAGGGTGCGGCTGCCGGCCATGATGTAGACACCGGCCTCGTCGAGTTCGTTGTCGTCCTCGTCGATCAGACAGTGCTTGGCGGTGAGCACCCACTCGGTGTCGATGAGCGTACCGACACACGAGTAGCCGAACGATCCGTCGTCCGGATCGCGGGTGAAGATCTGCACCTCACCGTCGAGGTGTGCGGACAGGGCGCCGCCGATGATGGCGTGCGCCGGTAGCGCGGTGCCCACCGCCAGCCCCAGCGTGCCCGCCAGAGCGAGAAGCAGGGCGATCAAACGCTGTCTCAAAGTGTCTCCCGTGAATAGCGTGAAGACGTCCGCGCCCGAGCCGTCCCGCCCGACCGGCGGTCCGCGTCCACCGGGCCGCGGTCGCCGCCTCGTACGGTGACAGCCCACCTGTGCTCAACACCAGACTCGAACCTGGCCCAAACTCTGCTCATCCCGCCTCGCGGTACCAGTGAACCAGGCGGCGGTCCGCGGCGTTCTCCGCTCGGGTGAGCGCAGACGAAGCAGGTTGGGACGGCGATGGTGCGGACGGATCGAGGTGGCCGGGGCGAACCCTGCCGCGGCAAGGAACCCGGAGCGAAAGGTGCCGTCCAGACCGTTCTCCGGGTCACGAGGGCCCTGCGACGCGTACCGGTGCGGTGGACGCTGTCGGTGGTCGGTCTGGCCGGACTGGCGGGACTGTCCGTGACCGCGACGGCGTTCGTCGTCGCCAGGCACACCTTCGCCGAGATGTGGAGTGCAGGACGGGAGGCACACGAACAGGGCGACTCCTACGTGCCCGACGTCGGTTTGCTTCTGCTTCTCATCGCCGCAGGAGCCCCCGTTCTCCTGGCCGTCTGCTGGCTCGGCAGCGCCGCACTGCAGGCAGCACACGCCCGCGCCGTGACCGGGGAGGCCGAGCCGACTCGGTGGCGCCGGCTTCGGCTCGGCCAGGTCGTCGCCGTGTACCTGCTGCGCTGGCTGATCGTGTGCGCCGTGCCGGCGGTCACGTTCTGGCTGTGGGCACACCTTCGGCCGGACACCGGGCGACGCACCCTGCTGCTCGACGTCCTGACGGGCCCCGCCGGGCTCGCGGCGCTTCTCCTGCGACTGAGCCTGGCGTTCGCTCCGCCCGCCGCGGCGTCGGGCGCGGGTCCCGTCGCCGCACTCCGCAACTCATGGAGACTGGTCCGGCGCCCAGGGGCATGGTGGAAGACCTTGGCAGTCTCCGCGTCCGCGTGCGTCCTCACGGTCGGGACCTTCACGCTCCTGTTCCACACGGCCGGACCGCTGCGCGGCGTGGTG
The DNA here is from genome assembly GCF_019049165.1 of Streptomyces sp. AC627_RSS907. Classification (NCBI taxonomy): domain Bacteria; kingdom Bacillati; phylum Actinomycetota; class Actinomycetes; order Kitasatosporales; family Streptomycetaceae; genus Streptomyces; species Streptomyces sp. AC627_RSS907. The sequence continues at coordinate 29,880 of NZ_JAGMUE010000020.1, read as the reverse complement.
CGGTCGGCTGTCATGGCCTTCGGGCGAATCGACAATCCGTACATCGCCCACGCGATGGGACTCCTCGCTCCGGCAGCCGTCACCCTCCTGCTCACCGCCCTCGCGACACTTCCGGTCGTCCATACCGCCGTGGCCCTGCTCCATGAACGCCTCCGGCAGGGCCGACCGAGACGCCCGCACACACGCCCCTGAGCGCACGACGCTTAGCAGACGCCCCCGTCGGGCAGGGGCCGCCATCAGTGCGGCCTCGGCGGGCGCGTCACCCCGATATACAGCTGGCCTCACGAGAGAGAAGCAATGAGTAAGTACATCCTTGGCCGTTCCCCGCGTGAGACACACAGGCTGGACCTGCAGAGCCGGTTGTACGCGGCTCACAGCGCGCACTTGCTCAGGCTGGCCGGGCTGCGGCCGGGGATGAGGGTGGTGGATGTCGGGTGCGGTACGGGGGAGCTGACCAGAATCGCGGCCCGGATCGTCGGTCCGTCGGGGCAGGTCATCGGTGTGGACCGTGATCCGGACATGCTGGCGGTCGCCGAAGGGGCCATGGCGCGGGCGGGCTTGTCGCATATGACGTTCCGGCAGGATGTGCTGCCGGAGTTGTCTCTCGACCGGCCGGTCGACGCGCTGGTGGGGAGGCTCATCGTCATGCACCTGGACAGCCCGGCCGACGCCGTCCGCCGCATGGCACGCCATGTCCGTCCCGGCGGTGTGGTGACCTTCCAGGACCTGAACCTCTCGCGCAGCAGGTCGGTCCCGGGTCTTCCCCTGGTCGGGGACATCGGGCGCTGGATTCAGGCGGCCTTCCGGCAGGGAGGCACGGACCCCGACCCGGGGGAACGGCTCCCCGCGGTGTTCCGGGCCGCGGGGCTGCCGGCCGCCGGGTTGGCGGTAGCCGTTCCCGCGGGTGACGCCGACTCGTTGGCCGTCGCTCACGCGACCTCGGCCGTCACCGCCCTTTTGCCGCTCATCGAGAAGAGCGGTGTGGCCACAGCCGCGGAGATCGACCCGGAGACACTGCACACGCGCCTGACCATCCAGATGCGCGAGGCCGCGGCCACCTTGTTCTCACCCGAACTCACGGGTGTGTGGGCGACAAGTCCGACCGCATCGCCAGACATGGTCGGCTGACACAGCCGCCAAGGGGACCCGGACTTGCCCCTGTTGGTTTCGGAGCCGCCTGCTGGCAGACGCTGATGACCGCTCTTGCGAGCACCCTCACTTCCAAGACGCCGGGGAATGGCTGATCACGGGCGTTCTGAGGCGTCAAGCCAGTACGTGGACAGCATTTCCCGCGGCCACGCAGGCCGGCGGACGTCGCTTCGCGGGCACATCTCCGCGAAGTGGGGCGCCAGGTCGATGACCGGTGTTCCGCTGACGGCGGCGAGATCGGCCACCAGAAGGTCCCGGCCGCCCACTTTCAGCAGCCGCGGGTAGCTGGTCGCCAGTTGGTTGGGCCTGCGATGGCTGCGGTGGACGAAGTCCCCGTCGCCCGGCCACCTCGGTTTCCCGGATGCGGCTGATCGTCCGCAAGGAACGGCCCCACCCCGGCGCCCAGTTGCGCTTCACCGACGCCGACGGCCTGCGGCTCACCGCGTTCGCCACCAACACCACCGGCGACCCGATCGCCGCGCTCGAACTGCGGCACCGTCAGCGCGCGAGGGCCGAGGACCGCATCCGGGCCGCCCGGGCCACCGGCCTGCGCAACCTTCCCCTGCACGACACCGCGCAGAACCAGATCTGGCTGGAGATCGTCCAGATCGCCCTCGACCTGCTGGCCTGGATGCCCATGCTCGCTCTGCCCGGTGAAACCCGCAGGTGGGAGCCTCGTCGTCTCCGGTTCCGTCTCTCCTCCGCCGCTGCCCAGATCGTCACGACCGCCCGCCGCCGACTCCTGAGGTTCGCACGCCACTGGCCCTGGACCGAGGTGATCACCAAAGCCCTGACACGGCTCGAAGCCCTCCCGAATCCCGGCTGACCAGCCTGTTCCCGTTCCTGCGAGCAGCACCACCCCGACCGGAGCCGTGGAACCCGGCGCCCACCCGACGCGACAGTCGGGCCATCGGCCTGGCCGCCGGCACCCCGAACAACCGAAACAGCCAACGAAGAACCGACGAACCGTCACGAAGATCGAGACTAGCCCTCGGCGAGGCTTACTCGACTCCGGCTACGTCGTGGTGCACGAGACCGGGGAGGCTTTCACAATCAAGCAGCTCCGCAGGCGCGCGTACAGGCTCATGGACATCCTTGGTCTGCGCAGAGTGCGTCTCTACGACGCTCGTGCCTCCTGCCTCACCTTCCTTGCCAACAACGGTGTGTCGGATCACATCCTCGCCCGGTGGGCCGGGCACACGAACGCGAAGACCACGAAGAAGTGGTACGTGAAGCCAGATGTGGAAGACCTCCGCGAAGCCGCCAGCACATGGGATGGCCTGCACGGTGATCTGAACGGTCGCGCGTGAGGCCGGCGACGTATCCCAAGCGGTGGCTGTCAGGTGCTGATCGGAGTGGCCCGAACGGTTTCCCGCCTCGTCGTCCCGGCCTTCGGGACGGTGCCACACGCTTTGCTGCAAACTGGGAAAAGTCGGCAGCTGTGCTGAGAAGGAAGCAGCGCGTCGATCGTGTGGACCAGGCGCGAGCGCGGCCAGCAGGGCACGCCGCGTCAAGGGCGCCCGTGCATCCTGAGAGGCTCGGACTCGACCGAAGGGGCCGTCGGCAGTGCTCGACGGGCCGAGCCGCAGATGCATCGGGCCAGTCGCTTCCCCCGGCTGTGTGAGATTTCGTGAGACGTGAGAGGGTGCGGGGCGTGAGTGAGACACCGTCGAACACCCTGCAATACCGCTTTGACGGGCCAGAAGAGGCCCCGGTCCTGATCCTCGGTCCCTCACTGGGTACCACATGGCACATGTGGGACCGGCAGGTGCCCGAGCTGGCGCAGCACTGGCGGATCTTCCGTTTCGACCTGCCCGGCCACGGCGGCGCCCCCGCGCACCCGGGGGGATCCGTCGCCGAGCTCACCACGCGTCTGCTGGCCACGCTCGACCAGCTCGGAGTGCAGCGCTTCGGCTACGCGGGCTGTGCGTTCGGTGGTGCCGTCGGCATCGAACTGGCCCTGCGCCACCCCGAGCGCCTCGCCTCCCTCGCGCTGATCGCCGCCTCGCCGCGGTTCGGTACGGCCGACGAGTTCCGGCAGCGCGGTGTGATCGTCCGGACCAACGGGCTCGACCCCATCGCCCGCAGCGCGCCGGAGAGATGGTTCACCGGAGGGTTCGCCGCGGCGCAGCCCGCGATCACCGAGTGGGCCGTGCAGATGGTGCGGACGACCGACCCGGGCTGCTACATCTCGGCCTGCGAGGCGCTCGCCGCGTTCGACGTGCGCGGTGAGCTCGGCCGCGTCGGCGTCCCGACCCTGGTCCTCGTCGGCTCCGACGACCAGGTCACCGGCCCCGCCGAGGCGCGCACCCTGGTCGCCGGCATCCCGGACGCCCGCCTCGCCGTCGTCCCCGGCGCCTCCCACCTGGTCCCCGTCGAGCAGCCCGCGGCCGTCACCGACCTGCTCGTGCGGCACTTCACCACCGCCTGGCAGATCGCGCACGACACCTCCACCGGCCAGACCGCCGTCCCGGCCGTCCACGCCACCGCGCCCGCGCTCTCCACCGCCCCGGTCCAGCCCGCCCTGATGACCGCTCCGGTCCCGCCGCAGGTCGCGCCCGTCGCCGAGATCGCCCCGTCCGTCGTCCCACCGCAGGTACCGGGGCAGGGGCGGCCCGACCCGTACGACGCGGGGCTCAAGGTGCGTCGCGAAGTGCTCGGCGACGCGCACGTCGACCAGGCGCTGTCGCAGGCGGACGGGTTCTCGGGGGACTTCCAGGAGTTCCTCACCCGGTACGCGTGGGGCGAGATCTGGGACCGGCCCGGCCTGGACCGCCGTACCCGCAGCTGCGTCGCCCTCACCGCCCTCGTCGCCGGCGGCCACCTCGAGGACCTCGCCCCCCATACCCGGGCCGCCCTGCGCAACGGCCTCACCCCGGACGAGATCAAGGAGGTGCTGCTCCAGGCGGCCGTCTACTGCGGCGTGCCGGCGGCGAACCGAGCCTTCCGGGTGGCGCAGCAGGTCATCCGCGAGGAGACCACACCGCCGGAGTGAGTCCCGTCGGCCGTGCGCCGGGGCCCGGAGGCAGGATGGGGGGCATGAAGCTCACCAAGAAGTCGCACGCCTGCGTCCGCCTCGAGAAGGACGGGCGGACGCTCGTCCTGGACCCCGGCGGGTTCAGCGAGGAGGACGCCGTCCTCGGCGCGGACGCCATCCTCGTCACCCACGAGCACCCCGACCACTTCGACGAGCTGCGGCTGCGGGCCGGGATGGAGGCCAACCCGGCCGCCGAGGTCTGGACCCTGAGGTCGGTCGCGGAGAAGATCTCGGCGGCCTTCCCCGGCCGCGTGCACACCGTTGGCCACGGCGACACCTTCACCGCGGCCGGTTTCGACGTCCAGGTCCACGGCGAGCTGCACGCGGTGATCCACCCGGACATCCCCCGCATCACCAACGTCGGGTTCCTCGTGGACGGTGGGAAGGTGTTCCACCCCGGGGACGCCCTCACCGTCCCCGACCACCCGGTCGAGACGCTGATGCTCCCCGTCATGGCCCCCTGGAACAAGATCTCCGAGGTCATCGAGTACGTCCGCGAGGTCGGGCCGCGGCGCGCCTACGACATCCACGACGCGCTCCTCACCGACCTCGCCCGTCCGATCTACGACCGCCAGATCGGCGAGCTGGGCGGCTCGGAGCACCTGCGGCTGGCCCCGGGGAACTCGGTGAGGCTGTAGCACCGCGGGCGCGACCGGGTTGTCAGTCCCGCCCGGTAGGTTGTGAGACATGCGCATCGCGACCTGGAACGTGAACTCGATCACCGCCCGCCTGCCGAGGCTCCTCGCCTGGCTGGAGAGCAGCGGCACCGACGTGCTGTGCCTCCAGGAGGCCAAGGTCGCCGAGGACCAGTTCCCCTTCGACGAGCTGCGCGAGAAGGGCTACGAGGCGGCCGTGCACGCCACCGGGCGGTGGAACGGGGTCGCGGTGCTCTCCCGCGTCGGCCTGGCGGACGTGGTCAAGGGTCTCCCCGGCGACCCCGGGTACGAAGGGGTGCAGGAGCCCCGCGCCATCTCCGCCACCTGCGGCCCGGTCCGCGTCTGGTCGGTGTACGTGCCGAATGGCCGCGAGGTGGAGCACGCCCACTACGCCTACAAGCTCCAGTGGTTCGAGGCGCTGCGCGCCGCCGTCGCGGGCGACGCGACCGGCAGCCGCCCCTTCGCGGTGCTGGGCGACTACAACGTGGCACCGACGGACGACGACGTCTACGACCGCGCCGCCTTCGAGGGCTCCACCCACGTCACCCCGGCCGAGCGCGCCGCCCTCGCCTCCCTGCGCGAGGCCGGCCTGTCCGACGTGGTCCCGCGCCCGTTGAAGTACGACCACCCGTTCACCTACTGGGACTACCGGCAGCTCTGCTTCCCCAAGAACCGAGGCATGCGCATCGACCTGGTGTACGGGAACGAGCCGTTCGCCAAGGCGGTCACCGACTCGTACGTCGACCGCGAGGAGCGCAAGGGCAAGGGCGCCTCGGACCACGCGCCGGTCGTGGTGGACCTCGACGTGTAGGCGCTCCCGCCGCCGCGGGGGCTTGCGTGCCCTGTAGTGCGTACGGCGGTACGGATGACAGTCTGGGGGTATGCACTTTCCCTTCCTGGGCAAGCGACGCGAAGATCGCCGGACTCACGACGCCGAGGGCATCGGTGATCTGCTCGCCGACTGTGATCTGCTGCGCTCGCAGGCGTCGCGGGAGGGGGTCCGGCTCGACGACTCCGCTCTGTCGCTGGAGCAGCTCGACCAGGTGCTGCCGCGCTGGCGGGGCGACGAGGAGATCCTCAGCTGGCTCGGCAACGACGCGGGTCTGTACCTCGGCACCGTGATCGTGCGCACCGTGCCCGGCGCCGCGTGGTCCATCCGGCCCGACGGGCAGCCCGTCGTCCGGCTGTCGTCGGGCCGTGAGTTCGACGTGGTGGCCTCCGGCCACGAGTGGGCGGCGGACGGCGCACCCGAGCTCTCGCAGCTGTACGGCGAAGTCGCGGAGGTGTGACCCCGCGGCCGGGTGGTGCAGGGGCGGGCCAATACGGCTAGTAGGACTCCGTTAGGTGCGTCTGGATCTTGGTGTCGAGCGTGTTCTGGCGGGGAGGGGCTGGTGGCAGGTGGTGCAGGTGCCGGTCCAGCAGTTCAGCAGGTCCTGGATGGCGTCGAGGGTCTGGTAGAGGGTGAGTCCGCCGTATCGGCTTTTGGGGCCAGTCGCTGTTCGGTGAGGAATGCATGGGCGGCGGTGACCAGGGTGACGTGGTGGTGCCAGCCCGTCCAGGAGCGTCCCTCGAAGTGGTCCAGGCCCAGGCCGTGTTTGAGTTCGCGGTAGTCGTGCTCGATGCGCCAGCGGATCTTGGCCAGGCGGACCAGTTCGGCGGTCGGGGTGTCGGCGGGCAGGCTGGAGAGCCAGTAGTCGGTGGGCGCCTCGGCGCATTCGGGCCACTGGGCCAGCAGCGTCACTTCGGGCAGCACACCGTCCCAGCAGCCTTCCTTCTCGAGGGCTGCGGCCTGGGCCGGACGACGGGCCCTGACGCCGGCCGGCCGCACCCGCAGCGCCAGAAAGTGTGAGCGCATCGGCCCGCGGGAGCCCTGGCGCCAGGTGATCTCGGTGAAGGCCTGCCGTGCCTGGCCGGCTGCCAGCGCGGCCACCGAGGACGCCTTGTCCCGGTAACGGGGCTGCGGTTTGCGCCCGTGGCCCGACCACGCCTGCATGGTGGGCCGTGCGTCGTGCGGGTGGACGGTCACATCCGAGCGGGCGGCGACAACGTAGCCGATGCCCCGGCTGTCCAGACCGGCCCGGAAGTCGGCGTTCTGTCCGTAGCCCGCGTCGGCCACGACCGCCGGTGGCACCATGCCCCATCCGGCCAGTTCGTCGAGGGTGTCCAGGGCCAGGCGCCACTTCTCCCGGTGCCCGACCTGCGGCGGCATCCCGGTCTTCTTGCGCCGTTCAACATCGCGGGCCCATTCCTCGGGCACGAACAACCGCCACTGCAGCGGGCAGGACGCCGTGTCGGAGACCGCGTGGACACTCATCGCGACCTGGCAGTTGGCCCGCTTGCCCAAGGCCCCGCAGTACTGAGGGGCAACCGCCACCGACATCCTCCCGTCCTTGGGGAACGACACGTCGTCGATGGCCCAGGCGTCCGGGCCGATCTGGCCAACCATCCGCTCGGCGATCCGCCGGCGCACCGGTACCGGGTCCCAGGTCGACTGGTTCACGAACTGCTGCAGGTTCTGTTCGTTGCCGTCCGGCAGCCGCTCGGCCTTGGCCTGGATGGACTTGCGGCGGCCGTCGAGCATCAGTCCCCGCAGATAGCAGTCACCCTTCGTCCGCTGGTCCTTGCGCGGCACCGACGCGAACACATCGGCCACGAATAACCCCAACTTCACCCGAGCCCGGCCCACTTCATGTGCGTCCGTACTCCCACCATGCCCCCAAGGACAAGCGGAAGACGTAACGGAGTCCTACTAGGCCTGGTGGGAGTTACGGGGGCCGGTGCGGGGGCCGGCAGGGGGCTCGTCGCCGCTCGGGTCACGTCCCCGACGAGCTCGACGAGATCCGGTCCGTACGCCTGGGAGTTGACCACCTTCAGCAGCAGTATGAAGGAGCTGTTGCCGTGCTTGCGCGCCAGCTTCTCGTGGTGACGGGCGAGGTAGCGGGTGGTGGCCTGGTTGGCGATCGCACGCTGACCGCAGAACAGGAACGCGGGCCTGGCCCCGTGTGAAGTTTCACCGTGATCTCGGACACGTGATCGTTATGCCGCGAGGGCGTGCTGGTGCCGCTGCCTGGTCTCGGCCGGGGTGAGGTAGCCGAAGGTCTTGTGCTTGCGCAGGCGGCGGCGGTTGTAGAAGGTCTCGATGAAGTTGAAGACCTCGGCGCGGGCGGTGGCCCGGTCGGGCCAGGTGCGGGTGCCGATCTCGTCCTTGAGCAGGTCCCAGAAGCTCTCCGCGGCGGCGTTGTCGAAGCATGATCCGGTGCGTCCGCAGCTCTGCCGCAGCCCCAACTCTCGTATTCGTGCGCGGAATGGGGTCGACGTATATTCGCTGTCATGATCGCTGTGGATCACGCAGCCGGGCTCCAGTCCGACTCGGCCGTGGGCCATGTCGAGTGCGTCGACGACGAGCTCGGCGCGGTGGTGGTCGGCCATGGCGTAGCCGACGACCTCGCGGGTGGCCAGGTCCAGCCAGCAGGCGAGGTAGAGCCAGCCCTCGACGGTGGGCAGGTAGGTGATGTCGCCGACCAGCTTGGTCCCGGGGCGCTCGGCGTGGAAGTCGCGGCCGATCAGGTCCGGGGCCGGCTTCGCCTTCGCGTCCGGCCGGGTCAGGGAACGCCGCCTGCGCCGGGTGACGCCGCGAACGTCGCGTTCACGCATGATCAAGGGGCGGACCGGGAGTCGTTTGCCGCGGCGATTGACGCCGACATCACCGTCCATCTCGCGCGTCGGCTCCACAGGTGCTGAACGAACGTCTGCTGGGCCCGGACCGACAACGACCCCGTCCCGAGACTCCCCGTCTGCTGAGGGCGGCGGGGGCATGACGGGGCGGTGACGGGCCCGCCCCCGGGCAGGCACCGCCCCCCCGTCGCGGGCGTCAGAGCGCGCTGAAGCCGCTCTCCCCCGGTCGGCGGCAGCCAGTGATGGCCGCCAGGGGGATTCCCCCGATGAAATCCATTTCCTGGGTGGGGCCGACGGGACCGATGACGGCCGCGGTCGCGGTCTCCAGGGACGTGCTGTTGGCGTAGACCGTCGGCTTGGTCAGGATCTTGCTCCGCGCAGGCGGCGCGGCGAATTTGTGCCAGCCGCTGACCTGGATCTGGTAGAGGTACCGGTCGTTGCTGGCGTACCCGCCGCAGTCCTCGTCCAGCGCCGTGGAGACCAAGGTCGGCTTGGGGCTGCTGACATGGGCCCGGGCGTAGGCGATCGGGTCCTCAAGGAACACGGCGAGTTCGGTCGCGACGGACGTGTTGTTGCGGGACCTCATCCCGTTCGCCTGCCGGATGACCTCGGGAGAGCGCCCATCGGCTCGGAAGACGACCAGGCTTGCCGATTCGGCGAGCGTGTACCCGTGCGCGGGGGTGTCGGACTGTTCCTGCGCGGGCTCCGCGGCGGCCGACGTCTGCCCGGCCGAGTTGGTCTGGTCGGTGCTGGAGGTCTGCGCGGCCCCGCCGAGCCTCAGGTGGTCGGGCTTGTTCGGTACGGGCGGCGGCTTCCTTTTCCCGTCGGTGGGCGCGGTCTGTACGGCGACCGGGCCGCCGCGACCCTCGTGGGCGGCACCGGCGACGGGGGCAGTGCGTGGCTCCACGGCGCGTTGCACATCGAGCTGGTCGGCGCTGCGGAGCATCTGGACGACCGCGGCGTTGCCCGCAGCGGCCTGTAGGCCGAGCAGGCCATGCTGCGGGGGCGGGGCGGATACGGGCCGACGGGCAGGGATACGGCTGTTGCCCGCCCCGGTGTGAGAGCTGGCCTTCTCGTGATCGTGCACGGGAGTCCCTCTTCTGGCGTGAGATCGTCAACTTCCCTGGATACGTGGCGGGGAGACGCTGGCGCAAGGTGCGGGTGGGCAGCATGCGGTGACCGGACGGGCACATCCGATGCCGCGATGATCCGCGTGTGGGCCGGCCTGTTCCCGCCAGGGGGAGAACAGCCCCCGGGGCTCAGGGTGCAGCTGCTCGTAGACGTCATCCGGCACGTTGCTGCGCAGTTCGTGTCGGGCCGCGCCCGAATCCTGAGCGTTCATGGCGTCTCTCCTCCTGGTTCGGGGAGCTGGCAGGGCAGGTGCGGCGGCGAAGCAGCAGAGGTCTTGGCGGAACAGCTGCTCATCCGGCGTCTCCCACGGTGGCCCGTGGCAGGTCGCCGGTTCACACACGCGCTCTCGGCCGGCCCGGCGCCCGGCGGCGCTCGTCTTGTCACCAGCAGCCCGCAAAGCAGGACCGGTGTCACCAGCTCCGGCGCTCTAGCCAGTCGCCGGAGCTCCCCGCGCCCCCAGTGGCCGGCTCAGCACGTCCTGTCCGGCGCTCCCGGTGACAACTGGCCTGCCTTGGTGACAGCTATCGTGCTTCGGCTCACGTCATCAGCCGCGCAGCTGGACACTCCCGCCACCCAGGCGACGCAGAGGACCACGGTGAGGTAGCTCCGCCGGCTATGCCTAGTACGGAACATACACTTCCTCGATCCATGTGATCTTGACTTCGATATCCTTCTGCCCGTCCGGGAAGACCCGTTTCACGGCATCCGAGCCTGTTTTCATGATCGGGTAGCTGCTCCCCTTCTTGGACCCGTCGTCCGACAGGCTGCGGGTGGCCGAGGCTACCGTCATCTTGTTGGAGACCACCGCGCTCACCTGGCCGACGAGTCCTCCGTGGTCCCACTCCGAGTCGCTCTGAGGGGGCCTGCAGGACACCCCGAGCAGCTCGTAGTCGAGGTTGTAGGAGCCGAGCGCGAGACTCGCGGGGCTGGCTCCGTAGATTCCGGAGGTGAAGAATCCGGTGAAGTCCGTGAGTCCTTCCCATGCCTTCGCGATCCGGCCGTCACCAGGGGGTCGCTGGCTGCGATGACGGTCTTGGTGCCTTTCGGGCGGCCGAGCGCGCCGTAACCGGTGACGACCTGGGTCGCGTCGGCCGGGGCGCCCAGCTCCACGGCCTCGAAGCGCCACGCCGCCCACGCAGATCGGGGCGCCGGCCGGCACCCGCAGCACTTCCGCCCGCCCAGGTGCAGCAGGCCGGGCGGCGGGTGGCCGGGGCTGCTCTGCCAGGAGGTGCAACACCTCCCGAGGGGCAGGTCGAGCCCGGCCAGGGTCTGCGCGGTGGTCCGCAGCAGGCCCGCGAGCGCTGCCGACGTCATGGAGTGGCCCATGACGGCCCCGATGAACAGCGCGACCCGGCTGCCGGGCAGCGGTTTGTGTCGTACCGGTCGCCCCCGTCGAGGAGTGCGAAGACGTCGAAGCGGTGGACCGCGGGTTCCGGGGCGGCGGGGTCCCGGTTGACGACGAGCAGTGACTCGGAGCCGTCCGGCAGCCCGAAGAGCGCCTGCTTGCGGCGGAATCTGCGCTTCCAGGGGCAGGCACGGGCGAGTCGGCCCAGCGTGCCGCTGATGCGGGCCGCGACCACCCCGGGGACGATGTTGCCTACGTCGTCCGTCATGGGCGCGCGGGCCGCCGGCGCCGGGTACCGGTGCCCGACGGGCCGTGGCGAAGAGGTTCCTGACGAGGCCATGGCGAATTAAGCTGCCCGGACGGTCTTTCCCTGGAGGTGCGGATGCGTCGCCCTGTCGCACGGAAACTGGCGGTCCTGGCGGTCTCGGCCGCCGTGGTGTCGGTGGGGGCGGCGGCGCCACCCACCGCCCCCACCGCCCAGAGCGGACCCGCCGCTCCGAAGACGCCGGTCGCCGTCGGGTACGGCGGCGCGGTCGCCAGCGTCGACCCGGACGCCTCCGCAGCCGGCATCGAGGTGCTGCGGGGCGGCGGCAACGCCGTCGACGCGGCCGTCGCCACCGCCGCCGCCCTGGGCGTCACCGAGCCCTACTCCGCGGGCGTCGGCGGTGGTGGCTACTTCGTCTACTACGACGCCAGGTCCCGTACCGTGCGCACCATCGACGGCCGCGAGACCGCGCCGCTGACCGCCGACGAGGGCCTCTTCACGGAGAACGGCAAGCCGATCGCCTTCGCCGACGCCGTCAGCAGCGGCCTCGCCGTCGGCACGCCGGGGACCCCCGCCACCTGGCAGGCCGCCCTCGACCGGTGGGGCAGCCGGGGGCTCGGCTCCGTGCTGAAGCCCGCCGAGCGCCTGGCCCGGCACGGCTTCACCGTCGACGAGACCTTCCGTTCCCAGACCGCCGCCAACGAGAGCCGGTTCCGCCACTTCCCGGACACCGCCGAGCTGTTCCTGCCCGGCGGCGAACTCCCGGTCGTCGGCTCCACGTTCAAGAACCCCGACCTGGCCCGCACCTACAGGGAGCTGGGCCGCGAGGGCGTCGACGCGCTCTACCACGGTGAACTCGGCGAGGATGTCGTCGCGACCGTCAACAAGCCGCCCGTCGACCCGGACTCCGGCTGGAACGCCCGCCCCGGCGACCTGTCCGCCAAGGACCTCGCGGCCTACGAGGCCAAGGTCCAGGCGCCCACCCGCACCTCGTACCGCGGCCTGAACGTGTACTCCATCGCGCCGTCCTCCTCCGGCGGCACCACGGTCGGCGAGGCCCTCAACATCCTGGAGCGCACCGACCTGTCGACGGCGGGCAAGGCACGCTACCTGCACCGCTTCATCGAGGCGAGCCGTATCGCCTTCGCCGACCGCGGGCGCTGGGTCGGCGACCCGGACTTCGAGGACGTACCGGCGAGGGAGCTGCTGTCGCAGCGGTACGCCGACTCCCGCGAGTGCCTGATCCGGGACGACGCGGCGCTCACCAGCCCGCTCGCCCCCGGCGACCCGCGGCACCCGGTCCCCTGCGCGGCCGGTGGCACGGCGGCGCCGACGACGTACGAGGGCGAGAACACCACGCACCTCACGGTGGCCGACAAGTGGGGGAACGTCGTCGCCTACACGCTCACCATCGAGCAGACCGGCGGCAGCGGCATCACCGTCCCCGACCGGGGTTTCCTGCTCAACAACGAGCTGACGGACTTCTCCTTCGCCCCGGCCGACCCGGCCGTCCACGACCCGAACCTGCCCGGCCCCGGCAAGCGCCCGCGGTCGTCGATCGCGCCGACGATCGTCCTGGACCGGCACCACAAACCGGTCGTGGCGGTCGGATCACCCGGCGGCGCCACCATCGTCACCACCGTGCTCCAGACGCTCACCGGCTTCCTCGACCGCGGACTCCCGCTGGTCGACGCGATCGCGGCGCCGCGCGCCAGCCAGCGCAACGCCGCCCAGACCGAGCTGGAGCCCGGCCTCTACGACAGCGGTGTGCGGGAACAGCTCGAGGCCCTCGGCCACTCCTTCAAGCTCAACCCCGAGATCGGGGCGGCGACCGGTGTGCAGCGGCTGCCGAACGGCAAGTGGCTGGCCGCCGCCGAGAAGGAACGACGCGGCGGCGGCTCGGCGATGGTGGTGTGGCCCACCCGGTAGCAGGGCGGGTCACACCCCGGGGACGGGCCGCTGCTGCGTGCGGAACGCCAGCCGCCCGTCCTCGACGTCGACCGTCACCTTGCCGCCCTCCGTGACGCGGCCGTCGAGCAGCAGCCGGGACAGCTCGTTGTCGACCTCGCGCTGAATGGTGCGGCGCAGCGGACGGGCACCGTACTCCGGCTGGTAGCCGCGCTCGGCGAGCCAGTCCACGGCGGCGTCGGTGAAGCCGACGGTGATGCCCTGGGCGTGCACCATGCGGCGGGTCTGCTCCAGCAGCAGGCCGGTGATCTGCCGCAGCTCCTCGCCGCTGAGCTGGCGGAAGACGACGATCTCGTCGATCCGGTTGAGGAACTCGGGCCGGAAGTGCTCGCGCAACGGGCGCAGCACCTGCTCGCGCCGGGCCTCCTCGTCCGCCTCCGAGCCGCCGGGCCCGAAGCCGATGCCCGCACCGCGCCGGGTGATCACGTCGGAGCCCAGGTTGCTGGTCATCACGACGACCGTGTTGGTGAAGTCCACCGTCCGGCCCTGCGAGTCGGTCAGCCGGCCGTCGTCCAGGACCTGGAGCAGGATGTTGAAGACGTCCGGGTGCGCCTTCTCCACCTCGTCCAGCAGGAGCAGCGAGTACGGGTGCCGGCGCACCACCTCGGTGAGCTGGCCGGCCTCCTCGTGGCCGACGTAGCCGGGCGGGGCGCCGACCAGGCGGCTGACCGTGTGGCGTTCCTGGTACTCGCTCATGTCGAGCCGGACCATCCGGTCCTCGCTGCCGAACAGCGCCTCGGCCAGTGCCCGCGCCAGCTCGGTCTTGCCGACGCCGGTCGGGCCGAGGAAGAGGAAGCTGCCGATGGGCCGGCCGGGGCTGGACAGTCCGGCGCGCGAGCGCAGCACGGCGTCGGAGACGACCCGTACGGCCTCGTCCTGGCCGACCACCCGTTCGTGCAGGTGGGACTCCAGCCCCAGCAGGCGGTCCTTCTCCTCCTGGGTGAGGCTGCTGACCGGGATGCCGGTCTGCCGGGACACCACCTCGGCGATGGACTCGGTGCCGACCACCAGGTTCAGCCCTTCGTCGGCCTCGTCGCCGCCGTCGGCCTCGGTGATCCGCTGCTTGAGCTCGGTGATCCGGTCGCGCAGCTGCGTGGCCTGCTCGTACTGCTCGTCCGCGACCGCCTGGTCCTTGTCCCGGACCAGCTGCTCGACCTCGCGCTCCATGGTCCGTACGTCCGTGCCCTTGGTGCGCGCCCGCAACCGCACCCGGGCGCCGGCCTGGTCGATCAGGTCGATCGCCTTGTCCGGCAGCCGGCGGTCGGTGAGGTAGCGGTCGGACATCTCCACGGCCGCCACCAGGGCCTCGTCGGTGTAGCGGACCTGGTGGTGGGCCTCGTAGCGGTCGCGCAGTCCGCGCAGGATCTCGATCGCGTCCGCGGTGGTGGGCTCCGGTACCAGGATCGGCTGGAAGCGGCGCGCGAGGGCCGCGTCCTTCTCGATCCGCCGGTACTCCTCCAGTGTGGTGGCGCCCACGATGTGCAGCTCGCCGCGGGCCAGGGCTGGCTTGAGGATGTTCCCGGCGTCCATCGAGCCGCTCTCGCCGCCGCCACCCGCGCCGACGACCGTGTGCAGCTCGTCGATGAAGATGATCAGCTGGTCGGAGTGGGCGCGGATCTCGCCCACGATGGTGTTCAGCCGCTCCTCGAAGTCGCCCCGGTAGCGGGTGCCCGCGACCACACCGGTCAGGTCCAGGGCGACCACCCGGCGCCCGACGAGCACGTCGGGCACGTCGTCGTCGGTGATCCGCTGCGCCAGCCCCTCGACGATGGCGGTCTTGCCGACGCCCGCGTCACCGATCAGGACGGGGTTGTTCTTGCCGCGGCGGGAGAGCACCTCCACGGTCTGTTCGATCTCCTCGTCCCGCCCGATCACGGGGTCGATCCGACCCTGCCGGGCCAGGTCGGTGAGGTCGCGGCCGTACTTGTCCAGGGTCGGTGTGTTCGTGGCCCCGGGCCCCTCCGCGCGGCCCTTCGCGGCGTCGGGGGGCTCCGTCGGGAGTCCCGAGGGCGAGAACCGGGCGGCGTTCAGGATGTGCCCGGCGGCCGAGTCCGGGTTGGCGGCCAGGGCACTGAGCACGTGCTCCGGGCCGATGTACCCGGTCCCGGAGGCACGGGCCATCTCGTGCGCGTCCAGCAGGGCGCGCTTGACCGCGGGGGTCAGGGAGAGCGACGTCGGCGGCGGGACCTCGCCCGGCGGGTGCTGCACCGGGCCGGTCCGCTCGTCGATCTGCGACGCCAGCGAGTCGGGATCGGCACCGGCGCGGCTGAGCAGTCCCCGGGTCGGCTCGGTGGCGAGCGCGGCCCGCAGCAGGTGCTCGGTGTCCAGGTCCCGGCTGCCGTGCTCGGCGGCGTACTGGGCGGCGCCGCGCACCAGCTCCCGGGCCGGCTGGCTCAGCAGCCTGCCGATGTCGATCTGCCGGGGCCTGGGCCCACCGAAGAAGCGTGCCAGGAATTCCGCGAACGGGTCGCCCTCCGGGCCCATGAAGCCGCTGGTCATCGTTTCCGGTCCTCCGCTGCTTCGCTGATCGACGTGCCGGGGCCGGGTAACCCGGCCGGCGTGCGGTCATGCCCAACATGACACGTTCTGTTCCGGCGGGCATGTCCGGGAACCCGGGCGGGCGGAGGGCTCCGCGCGGGCCTCGCGGAGGTCTCAGAGGCCGTCGCGCGACGTCAGGACGCGGGGACCGGCCTCGGTGATCGCCACCGTGTGCTCCACGTGGGCCGCCCGGGAACCGTCGTTCGTGCGCAGCGTCCAGCCGTCCGGCGCCGCGTGGTAGTCGTCCCGGCCGCCGCCGGTCAGCATGGGTTCGATGGCGATGACCATGCCGTGCCGCAGGGGCAGCCCGCGTCCGGGGCGGCCCTCGTTGGGTACCCCCGGGTCCTCGTGCATGTGCCGGCCGATGCCGTGGCCGCCGAAGTCGTCCATGATGCCGTAGCCGGGCGCCCGGCACACCGTGCCGATCGCGTGCGAGATGTCGCCGATGCGATTGCCGACGACGGCCGCCTCGATGCCCGCCGCGAGGGCCCGCTCGGCGGTCTCGACCAGCGCGACGTCCGCCGCGCGCGGGGTGCCGACGATGAAGCTGATCGCCGAGTCGCCGGCCCAGCCGTCCAGTGTCGCCCCGCAGTCGATGGAGACGAGGTCCCCGTCGCGCAGCCGGTAGCCGTCCGGGATGCCGTGCACGATCGCGTCGTTCACCGACGCGCAGATGACGGCCGGGAAGGGCGTCGGCGCGAAGGAGGGCCGGTAGCCGAGGAAGGGGGAGCCGGCGCCCGCCTCCCGCAGTACCTCGTGCGCCACCTCGTCCAGCTCCAGCAGGGAGACGCCCACGTCGGCGGTCTTCCGTACGGCGGCCAGGGCGCGCGCGACGACCTGGCCGGCCGCGTGCATGGCGTCGATCGATGTGTCTGTCTTGAGTTCCACCATGCCAATTACTATACCGGTATTTTTATTGGGGTCCGGTACGGGAAGCCGGTATTAGAATGACGCCATGGTGCGCACACCCCTGACCCCCGAAGAACACGAGCGCGGCGAGCGGCTCGGGAGCCTCCTCCGCGCGGCACGCGGCGAACGCAGCATGACGGAGGTCGCCGCCGAGGCCGGCATCTCCGCCGAGACCCTGCGCAAGATCGAGACCGGCCGGGCGCCCACCCCGGCCTTCTTCACCGTGGCAGCGCTGGCCGGCGCGCTGGGGCTGTCCATGGACGAGCTGGCGGGGAGGTGTGTGCCCGCCGCGCTCTGAGGGCGGCACCACTCACCCAGCGGAGTGCGAAACATGATCGACACCGCGCCGTGACGACGATGGCCTTGGCAAGCCCCTCCGGCCAGGCTTACGTTCGTCCCTCTACGGCCTGCTCTACGGGCGTAGAGGCTCTGACGTCGTGTCGAAGGAGCAGCTCATGGCCAACGTCGTACGTGCCGCTCTCGTCCAGGCCACCTGGACCGGCGACACCGAGTCCATGGTGGCGAAGCACGAGGAGCACGCCCGCGAGGCGGCCCGGCAGGGCGCCAAGGTCATCGGCTTCCAGGAGGTGTTCAACGCCCCCTACTTCTGCCAGGTCCAGGACCCCGCGCACTACCGCTGGGCCGAACCGGTGCCCGACGGCCCGACCACCCGCCGCATGCAGGCCCTCGCGCGCGAGACCGGCATGGTGATCGTCGTCCCCGTCTTCGAGGTCGAGCAGTCCGGCTTCTACTACAACACCGCGGCCGTGATCGACGCCGACGGCACCGTCCTCGGGACCTATCGCAAGCACCACATCCCGCAGGTCAAGGGCTTCTGGGAGAAGTTCTACTTCCGTCCCGGCAACCTCGGCTGGCCGGTCTTCGACACCGCCGTCGGCAAGGTCGGCGTCTACATCTGCTACGACCGGCACTTCCCGGAGGGCTGGCGGCAACTGGGCCTCGGCGGCGCCCAGCTGGTCTACAACCCCTCCGCCACCCACCGGGGCCTCTCCGCCCACCTGTGGCGCCTGGAGCAGCCCGCGGCGGCCGTCGCCAACGAGTACTTCGTCGCCGCGATCAACCGGGTCGGACAGGAGGAGTACGGGGACAACGACTTCTACGGGACGTCGTACTTCGTGGACCCGCGCGGACAGTTCGTCGGCGAACCCGCCAGCGACACCAAGGAGGAGCTCGTCGTCCGCGACCTGGACTTCGACCTCATCGAGGAAGTGCGGCAGCAGTGGGCCTTCTACCGCGACCGCCGCCCCGACGCCTACGAAGGGCTGGTGCAGCCGTGACCAGGGACCTGCTCGGCCGGCACCGCGCCGTCCTGCCCGACTGGCTCGCCCTCTACTACGAGGACCCGCTGGAGATCACGCACGGCGAGGGACGCCACGTCTGGGACGCCGCCGGCAACAAGTACCTCGACTTCTTCGGCGGCATCCTCACCACGATGACCGCGCACGCCCTGCCCGAGGTGACCAAGGCGGTGAGCGAGCAGGCGGGGCGGATCATCCACTCCTCGACCCTCTACCTCAACCGGCCGATGGTCGAACTGGCCGAGCGCATCGCCCAGGTGTCCGGCATCCCGGACGCCCGCGTCTTCTTCACCACCTCCGGCACCGAGGCCAACGACACCGCACTCCTCCTCGCCACCGCCCACCGGCGCAGCAACACCGTCCTGGCGATGCGCAACAGCTACCACGGCCGCTCCTTCAGCGCCGTCGGCATCACCGGCAACCGCGGCTGGTCCCCGACCTCCCTGTCCCCGCTCCAGACGCTGTACGTCCACGGCGGCGTGCGCACCTGCGGCCCGTACGCGCACCTGGACGACCGGGACTTCATCGACGCCTGCGTCGACGACCTGAAGGACCTGCTCGGCCACACCCGCGCGCCCGCCGCGCTGATCGCCGAACCCGTCCAGGGCGTCGGCGGCTTCACCTCCCCGCCCGACGGCCTGTACGCGGCCTTCCGCGAGGTGCTGCACGAGCGGGGCATCCTGTGGATCGCCGACGAGGTGCAGACCGGTTGGGGCCGCACCGGCGAGCACTTCTGGGGCTGGCAGGCCCACGGGCGGAGCGGTCCGCCGGACATCGTGACCTTCGCCAAGGGCATCGGCAACGGCATGTCCATCGGCGGCGTCATCGCCCGCGCCGAGATCATGAACTGCCTGGACGCCAACAGCATCTCCACCTTCGGCGGCACCCAGGTCACCATGGCGGCGGGCCTCGCCAACCTCACGTACCTGCTGGAGCACGACCTCCAGGGCAACGCCCGGCGCGTCGGCGGACTGCTCATCGAGCGGCTGCGGGCCGTCGCCGCCCAGGTGCCGCACGTGCGCGAGGTGCGCGGGCGCGGACTGATGATCGGCATCGAGCTGACCCGGCCCGGCACCGACACCGCCGCCCACGACGCCGTGTCCGCCGTACTGGAGGAGGCCCGCGCCGGCGGCCTGCTCGTCGGCAAGGGCGGCGGCCACGACACCAGCGCCCTGCGCGTCGCCCCGCCGCTGTCCCTCACCGTCGCGGAGGCCGAGGAGGGCGCCGCGATCCTCGAACGCGCGCTGCGGAGCCTGTGACCGCCGTGCACTGAGCGCGGGACCGGTCGCCGTGGTCGTCCCCGACCCGTCGGCCACCCCGCGCCGCCCGGCCGGACACCCGCACCACCCGGAGCAGCCGGCGGCGGCCGGCGGCGGCGAGTACGCCGTCGACCCGGGGCGCGGCCGAGGCCCGTGACCACCGGCGGCCCCACCGCGGCCGGGCCCCGGGCCCGTACGCCCCGCCGACCGCGCCACGACAGGAGGGAACAGCAGCATGAGCACCCGTACCGCCATCCGCGGTGGTCTCGTCGTCACCGCCTCCGACGAGATCCACGCCGACGTCCTGATCGAGGACACCCGCATCGCCGCCCTCGCCGCGACCGGCACACCGGCCGCCGAGGCCTTCACGGCCGAGAGGGTCATCGACGCGACCGGCAAGTACGTCATCCCGGGGGGCGTCGACGGCCACACCCACATGGAGATGCCCTTCGGCGGCACCTACGCCTCGGACACCTTCGAGACCGGCACCCGGGCAGCGGCCTGGGGCGGTACGACCACCATCGTCGACTTCGCCGTCCAGAGCGTGGGCCACTCCCTGCGCGAGGGCCTGGACGCCTGGCACGCCAAGGCCGAGGGCAACTGCGCCATCGACTACGGCTTCCACATGATCGTCTCCGACGTGAACCAGGAGACGCTCAAGGAGATGGACCTGCTGGTCGAGGAGGGGGTCACCTCCTTCAAGCAGTTCATGGCGTACCCCGGCGTCTTCTACTCCGACGACGGCCGGATCCTGCGCGCCATGCAGCGCGCCGCCGGGAACGGCGGGCTGATCATGATGCACGCCGAGAACGGCATCGCGATCGACGTCCTCGTCGAGCAGGCCCTGGCCCGGGGCGAGACCGACCCCCGCTACCACGGCGAGGTCCGCAAGGCCCTGCTGGAGGCCGAGGCGACCCATCGCGCCATCAGGCTCGCCCAGGTGGCCGGCGCACCGCTGTACGTCGTGCACGTCTCGGCGCAGGAGGCGGTCGCCGAGCTGACCCGGGCCCGCGACGACGGGCTGAACGTCTTCGGCGAGACCTGCCCGCAGTACCTGTTCCTGTCCACCGACAACCTCGCCGAGCCCGGCTTCGAGGGCGCCAAGTACGTCTGCAGCACACCGCTGCGCCCGCGCGAGCACCAGGCGGCGCTGTGGCGGGGGCTGAGGACCAACGACCTCCAGGTCGTCTCCACCGACCACTGCCCCTTCTGTTTCAGCGGGCAGAAGGAACTGGGCCGGGGCGACTTCTCCCGGATCCCCAACGGCATGCCGGGCGTCGAGAACCGTATGGACCTGCTCCACCAGGCCGTCGTCGACGGGCACATCAGCCGCCGCCGCTGGATCGAGATCGCCTGCGCCACCCCGGCCCGGATGTTCGGCCTGTACCCGAGGAAGGGCACCATCGCCCCGGGCTCCGACGCGGACGTGGTGGTCTACGACCCGCACGCCGAGCAGGTGATCTCGGCCGAGACGCACCACATGAACGTCGACTACTCGGCGTACGAGGGCAGGCGCGTGACCGGCCGTGTGGAGACCGTGCTCTCGCGGGGCGAGCCGGTCGTCACGGAGCGGGAGTACACCGGGCGCACGGGCCACGGCGTCTACACCCCCCGCTCCACCTGTCAGTACCTCACCTGACCTCATTTAGGAGCGGTGCAGATGGACTTCGGACTCGTCCTGCAGACCGACCCGCCGGCCTCCCGCGTCGTCAGCCTGATGAAACGCGCCGAGAGCAACGGGTTCCGGTACGGCTGGACCTTCGACTCCGCCGTGCTGTGGCAGGAGCCGTTCGTGATCCACAGCCAGATCCTGGCCCACACCACGACACTCAAGGTCGGCCCGATGGTCACCAACCCGGGCACCCGCGCCTGGGAGGTGACCGCCTCCACCTTCGCCACCCTCAACGACATGTTCGGCAACCGCACTGTCTGCGGCATCGGCCGCGGCGACTCCGCGATGCGCGTCGCCGGGCGCAAGCCCGACACCCTGGCCCGTCTGGGCGAGGCGATCGGCGTGATCCGCGACCTCGCCGAGGGACGCGAGGCCGAGGTCGACGGGCAGCCGCTGCGCATCCCGTGGGTGAGGAACGGCAAGCTGCCCGTCTGGATGGCGGCGTACGGGCCGAAGGCGCTCGCCCTCGCCGGGCAGAAGGCCGACGGCTTCATCCTCCAGCTCGCCGACCCGTACCTGACCGAGTGGATGGTGAAGGCCGTGCGTGCCGCCGCCGCGGAGGCGGGGCGCGACCCCGCCTCCGTCACCGTCTGCGTCGCCGCACCGGCGTACGTCGGCGACGATCTGGCGCACGCGCGCGAGCAGTGCCGCTGGTTCGGCGGCATGGTCGGCAACCACGTCGCCGACCTGGTCTCCCGCTACGGCGAGCACTCCGACCTGGTCCCCGAGGCGCTCACGGCGTACATCAAGGGACGGCGCGGCTACGACTACAGCCATCACGGCCGTGCCGGCAACCCGTCCACGGACTTCGTGCCCGACGAGATCGTCGACCGGTTCTGCCTGCTCGGCCCGGCCGAGGCGCACATCGAGAAGCTGAGGGCACTGCGCGAGCTGGGCGTCGACCAGTTCGCCGTGTACGACATGCACGACGCGCAGGAGACGACGATCGACGCGTACGGCGCGCAGATCATCCCGGCGCTCGACATCTGACCGGAACCCCCTGTTGCCGGCGGGCCGCAGGCGTGTGTGAGCGCCCGCGGCCCGCACCCGCCTACCGGGCCGCGCCGAAGTCCTGCGTCCAGTAGGAGCCGGGCTGCGCGAGGCCGACACCTATCTCCTTGAACCCGCAGTTGAGTATGTTCTCGCGGTGGCCGGGGCTGGACATCCAGCCCGCCATCACCTTCTCGGGAGTGGCGTATCCGTAGGCGACGTTCTCGCCGTAGGTGCTCCAGGCGTAGCCGGCGCTCGTGATGCGGTCGGCGGGGGAGGAGCCGTCCGAGCCGGAGTGCGACATGGTGCGGCTTGCCGCCATGTCCTCGCTGTGGGCCTGCGCGGCCTTGGTCAGGGCGGAGTTCACCGTCACCGGGGAGCAACCGGCCTTGCCGCGCTCGGCGTTGACGAGTTCCACGACCCTGGCCACGTCACCGGAGGCCGGGGTGGTGGCCGTCGGCGTACTCGGCGGGACCGGGGCCGCGGAGGACGGGGCGGCGGCCGGGGGCGTCGGCTTCGCGGTGGGGCGGGAAGCGCCGGCGGTGGGCTCGGCGGAGCCGGTGGACGGCTTGGCGTTGCCGGTGGACGGCTTGGCGGAGGGGGCCTTGGGAGCCGTCGTCCCCGGCCTGTGCGACGGCCGGGTGTTCCGGTGCTCGGGCGCCCCGGACTTCGACGCGCCCGCTGTGGCGGTGGGCGCCGCAGAGGGCTCGCCGTCCTGGTGGCTGCTCCACTCGCGGTACCAGTCGGCGTCGGCCCACCTGTCCTTGGCCGCGACCGAGGTGGCGGTGGTCCGCAGGTCACCCTCCTCGCCACCGGGCCAGTCGGCACAGGCCAGGGCGACGGAGGGTATGCCTATGGCGCCCACGGCCAGTGCCGCGACGACCGGCCGCCGGTAGTGCTGCTTGTGGCGATGCTTTCCCATGCGTGACCTCACTCGTTGCGACATCCTGGGGTGCGGTCATTCTTGGGACGAGCCGCCTCGGAGGGCAAAGGGCCCTCGTACTACTCCGCTTAGTAGGCTCCGTGGCCCCTTGCGCCGGGCGGACGGGCGTGCCGACCCGATCTTCGAGGGTGCCGGTGGGTGCTGCTGCCCCGTCAGAACGTCGGCGCCCGCGTGGAACCGCCGACTCTCCCGCACGGCCCGGACCGCCACCCGTACCGACCCGCGCCCCGTCTGCGGCAAGCCGGACAAAGTCCTATATGTCCCCGGGAAGCCGTCTACTAAGGTGCCCGGATAGATCGGTAAGCGGCGTGACGGATGTCACGGAACCTTGGATTCCGGATCGGCGTCACCGCGTGGCGCACCCCGCCCCGGCGGCCTGCCGCGGAGGGGGCCGGCGCGGGCTGGGCACGGTGCGGCGCGGGCTGGGCACGGCGCGGGGCGGCTACGGCTGTCAGCCGCACGGGAGCCAGAACCCGGCCGTCGCCGTGGCCTGAACTGGCATCCGGCCGCGGCTCGGGTCAGTCCTGCCCGTCCGCCAGGGCGGCCACCGCCTCCTTGGCCGCCTTGATGGCACCCTTGTTGATCTCGGTCGTACCGGGCGCCTTCTTCGACTCGAAGTCACTGCCGTTGTACGTGATCATCACCAGGGCGTTGGACGCGCGGACCAGCACGGTGCCCTCGCGGGTCTCCTGCTTGTCCTCGGTGGTGAGGTTCACGACGGAGTAGGCCGCGTCGCCGAGCCCCGGGACCTCGCCTCCGCCGCTCCGGTCGGCGACCCGCTCCTGGTACGACTTCTGCGCCGCCTCGTCCGACTCCATCACCTCGAAGGAGACGTCGAGCCAGCGGTAGTCGTACCCCTTGAGCGCGTTCCAGGAACAGGTGCGTCGCACCTCGGTGTCCGTCGACGGGATCTCCTTGCCGGCCGCCTTGGCGGCCGGCACCAGCGAGGTGACCGTCTTGCCGGCCAGACTCCCGCACGGTGCCGGGGCGGCGGCGTAGGTCTTCGTCGCCGCCTGCGTCGCCGGTGCGGAGGCGGACCGGTGAGCGGTGTCGGGAGGTGTCCTGTCCTTGGCGGCCGGTGATGTGTCAGGCCCGGACGACAGTGCCCAGCCCGCCGTGGCGAGCACGGCGACCGGGGCCAGGCGCGCGGTCAGGGCGAGGGGCAGGGGAAGAGAACGCACGGCGCACTTCTCGTGGGGATGGTGCGGAGGGGGGTCCGCACTGCGGACGGGACGCCAGTGTCACATGACTCACCGTGAGGCGGAAGGGCGAACTCGGTGCGTGCGCGCGTGGTGACGCAGGCGTACGGCCGCCTTCCGCGCGGACGGCCCTGCGCCGGGCGCCCAGTGCACCGCCGGGACGGCGCGGATGCGGCAAGTCGGCGGCGTCGCCCACGAGTCGGGACCGCCGAGGGCGCGCACCCGTCAGGGCACCCGTGCCGTCCACCCGGGGGAGCCGAACTTGGTTCGCGCCAACTCCCGTGCCCGGCCGAGCTCGTCGTCGGTCACCTTCCCCCGGGTCAGCCCGTACCGGCCGCCGAAGGAGGAGATCATCCGCTCGATCACGGCCTCGCGCGCCAGCCCGGTCTGCCGGCGCAGCGGGTCCACCCGCTTCTTCGCGCTCTTGATGCCCTTGTCGGAGAGCTTCTCCCGCCCGATGCGCAGCACCTCGAGCATCTTGTCTGCGTCGATGTCGTACGACATGGTCACGTGGTGCAGGACGGCGCCCGGTCCGCCGTCGTGGCCGAGCAGGCGCTTCTGAGCGGCGCCCGCGATCTTGCCCTGGTCGGTGGCGATGTCGTTCAGCGGCTGGTACCAGGCGCGGATCCCCATCTCGCCGAGCGCGCCCAGCACCCAGTCGTCGAGGTAGGCGTAGCTGTCCTGGAAGGAGAGCCCCTGCACCAGCGCCTCCGGCACGGACAGCGAGTAGGTGATCGTGTTGCCGGGCTCCACGAACATGGCGCCGCCGCCGGAGATCCGGCGCACCACCTCGACGCCGTGGCGCTCGGCGCCCTCGGAGTCCACCTCGTTGCGCAGCGACTGGAAGCTGCCGATGATGACCGCCGGGGCGCCCCACTCCCACACCCGCAGTGTCGGAGGACGCCGCCCCGCGGCGACCTCGGCGGTCAGCACCTCGTCCAGCGCCATGTGCAGGGCCGGGGACTGGGGGCCCTCGTGGATCAGCTGCCAGTCGTAGTCCGTCCAGTCCGTGGCGTGCGCGAGGGCACGCCGTACGGCGATACCGACGCCCTCCGAGGTCAGCCCGTACATCACGGTGCCCTCGGGCAGCGCCGCGTCGATCCGCGCGGCGAGTCCCGCCGCGTCGGTGTCCGCCGGGGCGCCCTCCAGCGCGCGGTTCACGGCGTCCAGCGCCTCGTCCGGTTCCAGGAAGAAGTCACCCGCCACGCGCACGTGCCGCAGCACGCCGCCCTCGGCCTCCACGTCCACGACGACCAGCTTGCCGCCGGGGACCTTGTACTCACCGTGCACCGATCCGCCTCCGTTTCCGCACAGGAGGGGCAACAGCGACGGTGACGCCGGTGTTCCCGGGGCGGACGGCCTCCTGCGCCGGGCGGTCCGGTCCGCCGGCATCCGTCAGGTGATGCCGCTGGGAGCCGGGCTGGACACGCGCCACCCCGGTGAGGCGCCGGCCGGTCCTGTCGCCGCGCCCCGGCCCGAGCCGGTCACCACCGTTCCGGTCCCTGTCACGACCGGGTGGGCAGGACCCGGCGCAGCCACTTCAGGCGGGCCTCCCGCGCGTCGCGGGACAGGACGGCCCCGGGGACGAGGAAGTCGAAACCGTGGAAGCCCCCGGCGAACACATGCAGCTCCGCGTCACCACCGGCCGCCCAGATCCCCGAGGCGTAGCCGACCACCTCGTCCCGGAACGTCTCGGCGGATCCGGCTTCGAGGTACGTGGGCGGCAGTCCCGACAGGTCCTCGGCGCGGGCCGGCGCGGCATAGGCGGGCACGTCGGCGGTGCCCCGGCGCGCGCCGAGCACATGGGACCAGGCGGCCTCGTTGGTGGCTCGGTTCCAGCCGCCCGTCGCCGCGAACTGGACGGCGGAACACGTGTCGTTGCGGTCGTCGAGCATGGGGCAGACCAGCATCTGCCCCACCGGGCGCAGGTCCCTGCCGTCCCGCAGGCGCAGGGTCAGCCCCGCGGCCACGGCGCCGCCCCCGCTGAAGCCGGTGACGAGGACGCGTTCCGGGTCGATGCCCGCCTCCCGGCCGCGGGTGGCGATCCAGGTGATCCCGGCCAGAGCGTCGTCCAGCGCCGCCGGGTAGGGGTGTTCGGGGGCCAGGCGGTACTCGGCCGACACGACGGCCGCTCCCAGCTCCTCCGCCCACTCCAGGACGTAGTCCAGGTGCTGCCGGGCATGGCCCATGACCATGCCGCCCCCGTGCAGGTAGTACAGGACGGGCAGCCTCCCCCTGGCACCGGTGGGCCGGCACACCAGTAGGGGCACGCCGGCGGTGCCGCCGCCGGCCGCGGGGGCGAGGTGTTCCTCGACGGTGAAGGCGCCGTCGCGGCGCAGCTCGGCCAGGGTGGGCGCGGGTGCGGCCGCGGCCCGCAGCCTCTCGATCACCTCATGGGTGAGGGTGATGCGCAGGGCGTCGATATCGATCGCCGCGGCGAGTTCCGGGTCGACGGGAGGTGGTGTGACGGGCATGGCTGTTCTCCGGAAGCGGTCGGTGGGGCCGGGCAGCGGGATCGTGTACGACGCTCCGCGCCGACGCGGAACCCTCTTGCCGACCCGGCAAGACGCTCCCGTCACACCCGGTCTTCGGCCTCGTCGCCCCCGGCGGTCTCCTCCCACGAGGTGACCACGCGCATCCGCTCCCCCTGGGCCCCGAAGAGACTGAGGAACTCCACCGGCTGCTCACCCGCGTTGCCCAGCGCGTGCGGCAGCCGGGTGTCGAACTCCGCGGCTTCCCCGGCCGCCAGGACGACCTGCCGGGGGCCCGCCGTGATGCGCAGCCGCCCGTGCAGCACGTAGACCCAGTTGTGGCCCTGATGGGTGTGGAGTCCCTGCCCCGAGGCGGTGGTCGTCCCCGGCGGCAGTACGTGCTTGTGGGCGTGGGGGCCGCCGTAGTGGCGGACCAGGGGGACGACCGTCTGGTCCTGGCCGGGTACGGAGACGGGCCGCAGGTGGACGCGCGGGTCACCGGTCACGGGCGCGCCGACGAGTTCGTCGAGCGGCAGGCCGTAGGCGGCCGCCAGGGGGAGGAGCAGATCGAGGGTGTATCTGCGCTGTCCGGACTCCAGCCGCGACAGCGTGCTCGGCGAGATGCCGCTGCGCGCGCTGATGTCGTCCAGGGTCGCGTGACGTTGCTGCCGCAGAGTCCGCAGACGCCCGCCGACCGTGCGCAGTACCTCCTCCAGCTCGTCGTGGTTCACGCCCCCATCTTGCCAGGTCGGCAAGAGGCCTTGGGGGCCGTCGGCGGCCGGCCGGAAGATCGCCGCCGAACGAGAGGAAAGGTATGAACACCATGGAACACCACCCGATCCACGACGTCATCGTGATCGGGGGCGGCGCGGCCGGCCTGAACGCCGCGCTCACCCTCGGACGCGCCCGGCGCACCGTACTGCTGGTCGACGCCGGACGGCAGCGCAACGCTCCCGCGCACCGCATGCACAACTACCTGGGCCACGAGGGCATCGCTCCCGCCGACTTCCTGGCCCTCGCGCGTCAGGAGGTCGCCCGTTTCGGGACGCGCGCGGTCGACGCGTCGGTCGTCGCCGCGAAGCGGGCCGGGGACGGGCTCTTCGAGGTCGTACTCGACGACGGCACCGTCGTACGGGCACGCCGCCTGCTCCTCGCCACCGGCCTGGTGGACGAACTGCCCGACGTGCCCGGCGTGGCCGAGCGCTGGGCCCGCGAGGTGCTCCACTGCCCGTACTGCCACGGGTGGGAAGTGCGTGACGGGGCGATCGGTGTGCTGGCCACCGGTCCGGTCGGGGTGGAGCAGGCACTGCTGTGGAGTCAGTGGAGCGACGACATCACTCTGTTCACACACACCGGACCGCGGCTCGACGACACGGCCCGCGCACGTCTCGCCGCGCGGGACGTGCGGGTGGTCGAGGGGGAGGTGTCGCACCTGGACGTGGCGGAGGGGCCGCTGCGCGGTGTGGTGCTGTCCGACGGGCGCCGGTCGGACGTCGGCCACCTGGTGGTCGCGCCCCGCTTCACCGCCCGGCTCGACGGGCTCGACGGCCTGGGGCTGGAGACGGCGGAACTCCGCCTCTTCGGGCAGGTCGCGGGCAGCCATGTCGTGTCGGACCCGCAAGGAGCGACGAGCGTGGCCGGTGTGTACGCGGCCGGCAACGTCACCAGCCTCACGGAGACCGTGATCGGTGCGGCCGCCGCCGGACTGAGGACGGCGGCCGCGGTCAACCTGGATCTCATCACCGAGGACACCCGGCGGGCCATCGCGGCCCCGGCCGTGCCCGGCGTGTGACGCGGGCGCACACGGCGGTGCCGTGAACGCCGGGTCCCACGGCGGCCGTCGAGCGGACGGCCGCCGCGGGACCCCTCCTCACGGGCGCGGGCGGCGACCCGTCCTGAGGACCAGTACCGTCGTGAGGCCGGCCATGACGGTCAGCGCGCCGGCGGTGAGGAAGGCCGCCCGGACTCCCGGTACGAACGCGCCGGGCACGGCTCCGGCGGCGTACACCGACACGATCACGGCAAGCCCGATCGCGCCGCCGAGCTGCTGGGTGGTCTGCAGCAGCCCGGAAGCCGACCCCGCGTGCTCGGGTTCGACATCGCCCACCACCAGGGAGGCCGCGGGCATGAACGTCAGCCCCGCGAACACCCCGTTGACGAGCAGCGGGCCGAGCACGGCGCCGGCGTAGGAGTCGGCGGTGCCGACACCCGCGAGCCATACGTAGCTGACGGTGAGGCCGAGCGTTCCGGTGACCAGCAGGGGTGCCTGGCCGAAACGGGCGAGGAGCCGGGGCGTGACCCGGGACATCACGAAGATGCCGAGGGTCATGGGCACGAAGGCGAGACCGGCGTACAGCGGGCTGAAGTCCAGGACGCGCTGGAGGTACTGCACCACGAGGAAGAAGATCGACATCTGCGAGCCGAAGACCAGGGTGGTGACGGCCAGTCCGCCGAGCCGCCGACGGCTGCGGAGCAGAGCCGGCGGCAACAGCGGGACGGACACCCGTCGCTCGGTCACCACGAGCACGACGACGCACACGACGCCGATGGCGAACCCGGCCGCTGTCCGCGGCGAGGCCCAGCCGTGATCCGGCGCTCCGGTCAGGGTCCAGACCAGGGCCACCGCCGCACCGGTGGCAGCGACGGCCCCCACCGTGTCGAAACGGCCGGGGCGGCGCGGGGTCTCCGTGACGAAGCGCCGGGCGAGGACGAGGACGGCCAGGCCGAGGGGGACGTTGATGAACAGCGTCCAGCGCCATGTTCCGTACTCGGTGACGAGCCCGCCGAGGACGAGGCCCAGGGTGCTGCCGCCGATGCTCACGGCGGAGAACAGCGCCAGCGCACGGTGCCGGGCGCTTTCGTCGGGGGCGTTCGTGGTGAGCAGGGCGAGCACACTCGGGGCGGCGAGCGCGGCGCCGACGCCCTGGGCGGTCCGGGCTGCGATCAGCAGTCCGGGGGTGTCGGCGATGCCCCCGGCGAGCGACGCGGCGGTGAAGAGGGCGAGGCCGGTCTCGAAGACGCGCAGCCGGCCGAAGGTGTCACCGAGGCGCCCGCCCAGCAGGAGCAGTCCGCCGAAGGCGAGGGTGTAGGCGTTGAGCACCCAGGACAGTCCGGCCGGGCCGAGGCGGAGTCCTGAGCCGATGCGGGGCAGCGCCACGTTCACGATGGTGGTGTCCAGGGCGAGCATGAGCTGTACGACGAGGACGACGGCGATGCCGACGGCCGGAGAGCGGGTGCTTCGGGGAGTGGGACGGCCGGACGGAGTGCCGGCCGGCGGGGCGGGGGCGGGGCGGGTGGAGGACATGGACCGTTCGACTTCCGGGTCGGAGGAGTGGGGGCTGCGGGAGGTGGGCG